>JAJZCJ010000137.1 GCA_021846145.1 Bacillota bacterium | reverse complement strand
GTGCATATGTAACACAAGTTGGTCAAGCGGAATCTCTTTGAGAATCACCTCAAGCACGCGCGCCGTTTTCGCCGGGGTGGATACGCCGATCGTATCACCTAACGAAATTTCGTCCACCCCGTCTTCTAGCAGGGTGTTGACCACCTTTCGCACTTGATTCACATCCACTTCCCCTTCATAGGGACAACCAAACACAGTAGAGACATATCCTCTGACAAATAATTTTTCTGCCTTCGCCGCTTGTGTCACCTGACGTAACACAGGAAAAGTGTCTGTGATCGATTTGTTGATATTATGTTGATTGTGTGACTCACTCGCTGACATGAACACAGCGATGGCATCTACCTTTGCTTGCATGGCTCGTTCCAAGCCACGAACATTAGGCACTAGCGCACTGTACATGACACCAGGTTTGCGCGTGATGCCTTGCAATACCTCATCTGCGTCAGCCAAAGCAGGTATCCATTTGGGACTGACAAAGCTAGACACTTCAATGAAGGAAACGCCCGTCTCACTCAAGCTGTTGATCCACTCGATCTTCTCTGGTGCAGTCAAATGGGACGCTTCATTTTGTAACCCATCGCGTGGGCCTACTTCGCAAATTTGAACACTCGTTGGCCATTTCACGACTATTCTAGCTCCATCAGCAAATCGCCTTCATTGACAAAATCGCCTTCCGCCACCGCCACACGCAGCACCGTACCCGCTTGATCGGCGCTTACAGGTACTTCCATTTTCATCGACTCTAAAATCACCACATCGTCGCCATCAGCCACATTTGACCCTACTTGTACCAGCACCTTAAACACGGTGCCCGCCATATTAGATGTAATCCCTTTCATCAAATCCACCCCTCCATCAAATTGATTATTGAAGATACTGCTCGATAAATCCAGTATGCGTGTCACCGCGTACAAAGTGTTCATGTTCGATGATCCGTTGTAACAGTGGTAAATTGGTCTTAATGCCTTCAATCTGAAATTGCGCGAATGCTTCTTGCAACAGTTGGCGTGCCTCCTCGCGCGAATGACCGACTGCAATAATTTTGCCAATCATGGGATCGTAAAATGGCGTGATCTGATCACCCTCACGAACGCCCATTTCAAGGCGCAACCCTGCTCTACTCGGCACGTCAAACTTCGTCAATTTCCCGGGAGAAGGAAGCATGCGTACAGGATCTTCCGCATATAATCGACATTCGATGGCATGGCGCGCTGGCTTTGCCGCCAACAGCGAGTCGTCAAGCTTTTCCCCGCTGGCAATGCGTATCTGCCACTCGACGAGATCCACACCGAACACTTCTTCTGTCACAGGATGCTCTACCTGTAACCGCGTATTCATTTCAAGGAAATAAAATTCACCCTCGCCAGTCATGATGAATTCCACCGTGCCCACTCCGGTATATTGCAATTGCTCGGCTAGCGCGACGGCGGCGCTTCCCATTTGTTCGCGCAACGCAGCGTTCACTGCAGTGGACGGCGACTCCTCGACCACTTTTTGGTGACGGCGCTGAATACTGCACTCTCTTTCCCCCAAGTGAATCACTTGGCCATGCGTATCTGCCACCACTTGAATCTCGATATGGCGTGGGTGCAAAAAATACTTTTCAAGATACAATGTGCCATCGCCAAAATAGGAGGCCACCCGTTTTTGTGCATTGTCATAATGCTGGCGAATCTCCTCATCGGAATGGATCACCACCATGCCAATTCCGCCGCCTCCAGCGGAAGCCTTCAATAGCACAGGATACCCGATGGCATTTGCTTCAGCAATCGCTTCTTCCACACTTGCGACCGCATTGGTCGTGCCTGGCACCACAGGGACATGTGCCTGCATGGCCATCTTGCGCGCCGCGATCTTGCTACCCATTTGCGCCATCGCTTCCGGAGTGGGGCCAATAAACGTAATCCCTGCATCTGCACAGCGCGTGGCAAACTCACTATTTTCCGACAAAAATCCATAGCCAGGGTGAATGGCATCCGCACCCGTGGCCTTTGCCGCAGCAATTAGTGCCTCTCCATTTAAATAACTTTTTTGCACCTGCGAAGCGCCAATTGCAACCGCTTCATCTGCATCTTGTACATGCAAGGCCTGCTCATCCGCTTCACTATATACCGCTACCGTTTGAATTCCCATGCGTTTACAAGTGCGAATAATGCGGCGGGCAATTTCCCCGCGATTGGCAATCAAAATTTTTACCACACCTGTGCCCCTCTCCTAAGTAATATTTCAAGAAACCATAAAAGCAGTCACCATCGAACTGTGACCAGCACCACAATAGACGTTACAAGCAATCGTATACGTGCCTTTGGCTGGCGGATTCCAATAAATCACCTGCGGCTTACTTCCCACCGTCACCGCATTGGATACATTGGTACCAACGATGGAAAACCCGTGCGTACCTTGAATGGATTTCACCACAAACTTGACGGGTTCCCCATACTTTAGGTGCTTGGAACTCAGCGTCCACTTCCAATCGCTGGCGGTCACTTTGACTACTTGATATGATCCTGATGGCACAGATGGCGCACTTACTTGGCCGACTGAGCAACCAGTCGGCAAGGCACCCAGTAAAACCAGAGAAAAAAGCCAAGCATGTCGCCGCTTCATCCATCACCACCTCCAATTTCAAAATGAACCGCAAAATATGTTATGATCACTTCGTTATTGTCCTTTCTACATTATCGAAATTCACACGATTTGTACAGGCAGGAGGTTCTACCATTGAGTGATTCTCTCACTTTTTCTACCACTAGGCCATTATATGGACAAGTGGCAGTCGTCACTGGCGCTTCCCGCGGAATTGGAGCCGCCATTGCAATCTCTCTTGCTAGGGCGGGAGCCGCGGTCGTCATCAATTATTTAAGCAATCGCGAGCATGCGCAAGCGGTGGCTGACAAGTGTAGAACTTACGGTTCCCGTGCCATCGCTATTCAGGCGGATGTCACAGATTTTCAAGCAGTGGAACATCTTATGGAAACAACTATCAAAGAACTTGGTGAACCGGACATTCTCATTAATAATGCTGGACGCGCCCGCTCTGCACTTTTGCTAGATACGACAGAAGCGATCTGGGATGAATTGATGGACGCCAATCTGAAAGCTCCATTTTTTTGCGTAAAATCTGCGTTACCTGGAATGATCCAAAAACAATATGGCCGCATTGTCAATATCAGTTCTATTTGGGGCATTTCCGGCGGATCGTTTGAAGTCGCCTATTCTGCTTCAAAAGGTGGCCTGATCGCGCTTACCAAGGCACTTGCAAAAGAACTGGGATCCTCAGGGATCACGGTAAATGCAGTGGCACCGGGCGCTATTGAAACCGACATGCTGAGTGAATTGACAGCGGATGATTTAAAACAAATAAGCGCGGAAACACCTGTGGGCCGTTTAGGTACTCCTGACGACGTGGCCTCAGCCGTGCTGTTTTTGGTAAGTCCCGGCTCATCATTTATGACAGGTCAAATCATCAGCCCTAATGGCGGCCTTGTGATCTGATTTGACTATGGCGAGATAGGGGCATTGAGTTGCGACCCAAGCCTTCTCATGACCACTAAGACATCACATCGGACGGGAATTTTAGCAAGTGTTTGTACCCACGGAAAAGCAGCGTAAGCGGGATAGGTGGAGAAATCCACCCGTGCTTCCTCAATAAAATTAAATGGTACTGTCTTTTTTTTGTGCAACAATTTATAAATTAATCGATTTTCATGTTGTTCTACAAAATTGCTAATTGTTTGTTCCAAAATGGCGCGATTTTTTTCATTTACATAGGAAATAGTTCCTTGATCACCCAATAATTCGGATTCTATATTCTGTCGGATCGTGATAGACCGGTGCGCCCCCTGCAAAACAAATGATTTCTTTAATGGTTTGCTAAGACGAATGCCCACGGATAGATACACATTTTTCTGAAATGGGGAGGGAACGGCCATTTCGATTTTTTTGATCGTGCCGTTTAGCAGTTGCAAAAACCGCGTATCCACCCCATCAAGCATACCGACCATTTTGTCATTGTGAAAAAGCGCTGTACCTACACACTCCACAGGATTTCCACCTGAACGATCGATGTGCCCGGATGTAAAGTGTAATTTTGTGTCTTTATGCTCAGTCTTTTCGGAATTCACGCTTAGCACTGGCAAGATGGGATCAATCGCAGGAGAATACAGCGCGTTCAAATATTGTTCGACTTGGATGCTAGGCGCATAGCCAAGGCTGCCACTGATCAGATGTAAATCCTCCATATACCGCGTGGCTGAGGATTCCAAAATCGGTTTTTGTGCTTTCATCAATTTCTGCAGATTACCATGGCTAATAAATAAATAATGATTCCGGCGAAATTCACGATATCTTGAGAGCGTACGTAAATAAGGTAACAATCCGTTTTTAGCGGTTTTTTCACTGAAAATGATGGCACTCAAATGGGAAAGGTTGATTTTTCTTTCGATCCCCATATTCATTAGTGATAATGCTTCATGGATGGTTCTCCCTTGGGCAGCAACGATCGGTGTCCCTTGGTCAAAATCACCGCCACCTGTTGCGCCACCACCTTGACCGCTAGTACCAGAAAGTTTGCTGGGAATGGCCATTCTTGCAATGACAGTATAGACACCAGGACGCGGGTTATCGAACCCGATAATAATTAAAAATGCCTGTTCCTCTAACTCTGTACGATCAAAGCACCCAGTTGTAAATAACGATCCCATAATCAAAATCATGGCGCCAATCCACCGCAGTTGCAAACTACTCACCACCATCCTATCTGGATAAATTGGCGTTTTTTAAAACATTTTATGTACGGCGACAGCAGAATCTCACCAGACGCTACGGAAATACGTGTGGGAAGTGTATAATAATCATTAATTGGATACGAGGAGGAATCAAATGCATGGCGACAGTTGCAAGGCTTCACGTCAACTTCAACACCCTAGAAGAATTTAAACGTTTTCGAGAAACCGGCCTTGAAGAGTTATCAATGCTTGAAGAATTGCATGAAAATATGATCGAAAACAGCGTTGACAGTCCGTTTTATGGAATTTATGAAGACGGCAAACTAGTGGCCAGAATGAGCCTCTATTTCATTAGTGCCAAATACGACCGTTATTTTTTTCCGGCCAGTGACCACTATGAATTATGGAAACTAGAAGTGCTCACTGGGTACAAGGGGCGCGGCTATGGCACGGCGCTAGTCGAATTTGCAAAGTCATTAAATCAACCGATCAAAGTAAATGTCAGAAGACAATCTCATCCATTTTTTATTCGTTTGGGATTTCAGCCAGTCAAGTACAACGCTTCTCGTGATCGGGGTGAAAATCCGTATATTTGGATTCCGCCCGGTAATACTGTAAAACAAATTGACGAGTAGCCCTATTTTCAGGCGCACAAAAGCTATTTGTGCTATAATGTAATTATTACAAGAAAAGAAAGAGAGGAAACAATGATGGCATTTCAAACACCAGCACTTCCTTACGCAGTAGACGCACTTGAACCTTATATCGACGCAAAAACCATGACTGTTCACCATGACGGACACCATGTGGCTTATACGAACAACTTAAATGCAGCGCTAGAGAATTATCCGGATTGGCAAGCAAAATCAATTGAGGATATTTTGCGCCATTTAAACGACGTCCCTGAAGTGATTCGCACTGCTGTTCGCAATAACGGTGGCGGCTTTGCAAACCACAACTTATTTTGGACAGTGATGAGCCCAAAAGGTGGCGGTAATCCAACAGGCGATTTAGCAAAAGCTATTGAGACTACATTTGGCAGTTTTGACTCTTTTAAGGATCAATTCGGTAAAGCAGCAGCCACTCGCTTTGGGAGCGGATGGGCATGGTTGGCAGGAGACTCAACAGGCAAACTAAGTGTACTCAGTTCTGCAAATCAAGATACCCCCTGTTCTGATGGATTGACACCTATTTTGGGTCTAGACGTTTGGGAGCACGCGTATTATCTCAAGTACCAAAATAAACGTGCAGATTATATCGGCGCGTGGTGGAATGTCGTGAATTGGAACCAAGTAGCAGAGTATTTTGCACAATTAACGCAGTAATATAAAAAAGGCGGTTACCACATGAGGGTGACCGCCTTTTTCGTTTTAAGTGTCGTGCGGCATTCCAAGTCCCCGTTCTCGGGCTCGTTCGACGATTCCCAAGAGCGCTTTATAATCATCGCTGATTACCTTATACTCATCTGCCAATTTGTGAATTTGTTGCTCTAGCCCCTGCTTTTCTTGGCTTAACCGATCTGTTTCTTGGTTAGCAGACTCCACTTCCCGTTGCAGTTGTTTGATCCGTATCTGCAACGTCTGAAACTCTCGGCGCTTACTTCTCAGAAATCTTAGAACCTCTCCCCATGTAAATGAAGATTGTAAGTGAAGAGGAGGATCCGCAGGCTCAAGACCACTTTCCCCCAACTCTTCACGCCGTTCTTTACGCATTTGTTTTGCGTGGCTAATGTCCTCAAGGTACTGCCTGCGAATACTTGCGTTCCACCTGTAACCACAAGCGGCGGGTGTACGATTTAATTTTTTTGCTATTTCTGCAAACGCGGCCAATTGTGTACTTCCCTCTTGAATGTGCCGAAGTGTCGTGTCCGCTAATATGGTGTCATCTTCATGGGTCCATGCATCTTGTCTCATTACCGAATGATTCTCGCCTCCCCCTGCATTGGGGTCTATAAGCCAATATATATGCACGAAGAGGAGAGCAAACACTATTATTTTTAAATCCAATGAAATCTAAGCAATCCCAGTAGGATAAAAAAGGCTGCTGCTACAAATAAAATGACAGCTAATCGACCGTACACTACTTATCCTGTCTCCTTTCCGCAATAAGCACAAAAAACCGTTCTCCCATTCCTCCCGGTAGTACGAGCGTTTTAATGGCTTGAAACACATGTGGATCGAAGACCGAGCGAGCATTCACCACTTGTTCGAAAAATGGCTGGGTCATTAAAAATATTCCTTGTTTTTTTAATTCATTTCGGTATCCCATCTGCGTGAGTAATGACATGATCGGACTAAAATCCACATCATACGTAAGATCCACTTGACCTTTATGATCGAGAAAATTCTCTATCAATTGATGCTCCCTGTAGGCTCGCAATGAGCCTTGCGGACGATCTTGTCCCACCACGTCAGCGGTATGCCCGCCATAATCCACCAACGCCATCCACGACGGTGACAATTGATCAATGACTTGAGTCAACGCATGATGACTTTGTAGCGACACTTCCGTTACAATCTGCGCCACATCATTTTCCAACAAAAGCGGCACAATCCACTGTTTTGCGTATTCGAGCAAAGCCGGTTCTTCTGTCACTTCCCAGGCGCTTACATAACTATTTGCTTGCGCTGTCACCCATAATCTCTCTACCAACCCATCTGCAGATATGCGCAACCGTTCGCAAGGAATGGCATCCAACCACTCATTGGCAAACACAAAACTTCCTTGAAAAGTAGCAGGATGATCAATCAATACTTCCTCTATGGTCGCATAGACCTGCGCACACACGGCAACACGTGAGTCATTTGCAAACACTTGCTGCAGCTTGTTAGCCGTACGTGCGCGACCCAAAGGCGACAGTTCAATCCCAGCATAATCAATGGGCTTATCTCCGATGCGGATCAACTCGGTAAGCAAACTAACAGCAAAATCACCGTCACCTACACCCAACTCCACAATTTTATACCGTTCTCCCGTCGTCACCTGCATGACAAAATGCGCCCATAGCTCACCGAAAATAGGTGACACTTGGACGCTAGTATAAAAGTCTCCGTTTTTACCAAATCGATTACGATTTCCCATGTAATAGCCGTCTTGCCCGTATAATGCATCCTGCATATACAGTGAAAAAGGTATCGCCTGTTCCATCATGGATACAGCACTTGATCGATTAAGCCATAGTTCTTGGCTTCATCTGCCGTCATAAAGTGGTCTCTTTCGGTATCCACCTCGATCACTTCTAAGGATTTTCCTGTCTGTTCAGATAGAATCCGATTTAGTCTGTCCCTTGTCTTCAATATATGTTCAGCGGCAATCTTCAAGTCTTCAGCTTGTCCCTGACGTCCCCCTAGTGGTTGGTGGATCATGACCTCACTATTTGGCAATGCGCTGCGTTTACCTTTGGTGCCGCCAGTTAAAAGCAACGCCCCCATTGATGCGGCAAGTCCCACACAAATCGTAGCTACATCAGG
>JAJZCJ010000136.1 GCA_021846145.1 Bacillota bacterium | reverse complement strand
CCTTAATCGCTTCAATAAATTCTACATTTGTCATTATTGTTAACCTCCCCAACTAATAAATTACGAAGCGCTCTCGGCTTCTTTTTGTTCAGCAATTTGTTTCGTTGCATATGCCAAATTGCGTATTGGAGCCTGCAAGACGCTGACCAACATCGACAACAGTCCTTCACGTGACGGTAGATTGGCCAGTTCTTTCACGCGATCCGCGCTGACTAGCTTACCTTCCACGAGGCCGCCTTTAATTTCCAACGCCTTTGCCTTGATTGCAAATTCATTTAAGATTTTTGCCGGTGCCACTGCGTCTTCCACACCAAATGCAATGGCGGTCGGACCCTTTAAAAACTCATCAAGCTCACTGGTATTAGACTTCGCCGTTGCAAGTCGCGTCAATGTGTTTTTTAGCACGCGATACTCAATGCCAGCTTCACGTAATCTTTTACGCAATACTGTCACTTCCGCCACAGTCAGACCACGATAATCAGTAACAATCGCGCTTTTGCATTGACTGAGTTTACTTGCGATCTCATCAACCAATACTGCTTTTTCTTCACGCACACCCATTATTACACCCCCTTACAAAAATCAACCGGCCTCCGCCGATGACGAAGACCGTTCTGATAGGTATACACCCATTCAGTGTCCTCGACCTCGGCAGGCAAATTGGATTAAGCCGTCAACCGGCACCTGCTGTCTGCAGTCAGACATACTTGTAATTAGCGGACCAACTTGCCACGCTTACACATCAAGCGGAATGCCAGGTCCCATCGTACTGCTGATACTCACACCGCGAACATATTGACCTTTCGCCGCCGCTGGTTTCGCTTTTTGCAAAGCTTCCAGAACCGTGTTGAAGTTTTCAAGTAGTTTTTCCATCGGAAAAGACACCTTGCCGAGTACGGCGTGAACATTGGCACCTTTATCCAAACGATACTCCACTTTACCAGCCTTCACTTCTTCGACTGCGCGTTTTACGTCAAACGTTACCGTGCCTGTTTTCGGATTTGGCATCAATCCACGTGGGCCTAAAATGCGACCCAGTTTACCAACGCTTGCCATCATGTCAGGCGTTGCCACCGCAGCATCAAATTCCATCCAACCACCAGCAATGCGGCTCACTAAATCTTCATCGCCAACCACATCAGCACCTGCGAGTTCTGCCTCTTTCGCCTTGTCGCCTTTTGCAAATACGATCAGTCGCACGGAGCGTCCTGTACCGTGTGGTAACACGACTGCGCCGCGAATTTGTTGATCGTTTTTGCGTGGGTCTAACCCCAGCTTAAATGCTACTTCAACCGTTGCGTCGAACTTAACAGTAGATGTTTGTTTCAAAAGGTTAAATGCTTCTGCTGGATCGTACAGCTTGTCTTTTTCAACGAGCTTTACCGCATCCATGTACTTCTTTCCAGCCATGTACAATCCTCCTTATTGGTGGTCTACGAAGCGGTGACTCTAATTTGCGCCGCTCCTCCCACGTGTAAAGGCCACACCCGACCCTTACTCGATTACGGTGATTCCCATCGAGCGTGCCGTGCCTTCGATCATGCGCATCGCTGCCTCGACAGTAGCCGCATTGAGATCGACCATTTTCGTTTCAGCAATTTCGCGAACCTTGTCGCGGGAAATCTTGCCGACTTTTGTCTTATTCGGTTCGCCCGAACCGGATTCGATGCCGATTGCTTTTTTAAGCAACACCGAAGCTGGTGGGGTTTTCAATTCAAACGTGAACGAACGATCCTCGTATACCGTAATCACTACCGGAATGATGGTACCGATTTGCTCCGCTGTTTTGGCATTGAATTCCTTACAAAATTGCATGATGTTAACACCTGCTTGACCCAGTGCAGGGCCAATCGGCGGTGCCGGAGTGGCTTTTCCTCCTTGAACCTGGAGTTTAACGAGTTTCATAATTCTTTTCGCCACAGGACACACCTCTCTTTCCTCAAAATGTGGTATGACGGGCGCAGGGCACCCCACGACCTCCCACTACGAGCCAATTAACACATCGTAGCCTTTGCATACAGCAATCTGTATTATAATTTCTCAATCATATCAAAATCAAGTTCCACAGGAGTGTCACGTCCAAACATGGAAACCAGCACGCGCACCTTTTGCTTCTCTTGATCAATTTCATCAATCGTACCAACAAAGTCAGCAAAAGGACCCGAAATAATGCGCACAGGCTCTTTTAGTTCAAAGTTAAAACGCATCTTGACGTCTTCTTCGCCCATGTGTCTCATAATCGATACCACTTCACTTGCATGCAGCGGTATCGGCTTAGACCCTGCACCACTCGATCCGACAAACCCTGTGATGCCAGGGGTATTTCTTACTACATACCAAGAGTCGTCCGTCATGATCATCTCGACCATCACATACCCCGGAAACACTTTGCGCTTCACAGGGCGGCGCTTGCCGTTTTTGACTTCGATTTCTTCCTCAGTTGGTACAAGTATACGAAAAATTTTGTCGGACATGTCCATCGACGCGACTCGACGTTCTAAGTTGTCTTTGACTTTGTTCTCATACCCAGAGTACGTGTGTACAACGTACCAGTGCTTTTCCAGTTGATTGTCCATTGTCGACGGGTAAGAACCCGTACCTCCTGCCATTTTCTCACCCATTGGCGATGCCGATTGCCTGCATGCCATGCGTCACTAATACATCGAATCCGTAAGTCAATAAAAATACCACCACAGACAGTATGACTACCGTCACGGTGTCTGAAAACAATTCTTTGCGCTTTGGCCAGCGCACTTTCTTGATCTCAGCAAAAACGTCCCGAAAGTACATCATTGCAGACCCGAACATCGAGGTCCTTTCACTCACCCGCTCAGAGGATTCATTCACTACCTCAGCACCTCCCTAATTCGCCGCAAGCTAATGAATGATTAGCGAGTTTCGCGGTGAGCTGTATGAGTATTGCAATACCGACAGAATTTCTTGAATTCAATACGATCGGGATTGTTTTTCTTGTTTTTGATGGTTGTGTAATTCCGTTGTTTGCATTCCGTACAAGCCAATGTGATGGTCACACGCATGCGGAACACCTCCTTCCGCAATCGAAAAATTCCCCGAATACTTTATCATAGAAATGTTTGTAAAGTCAATGCACATGGTGCAGTTTTACTAGTTTAGACATGATTGCTCATCCTTAACCACAAAATCATTCAGTTTAAGCAAGACGTTCTTCAAGATACTTCTCCAGTTTTCGCTTTACTCGTTGCAACGCATTATCAATTGATTTTACGTGACGGCTCAAATCACCAGCAATCTCTTGATAGGTACGTCCGTCTAGATAAAGCAAAAGCACATTACGCTCCAGTTCACTAAGCAATTCAGCCATCTTGTACTCAATGTCTGAAAATTCCTCTTTATGAATCACCAATTCCTCAGGATCCGCCACTCGAACTCCACCGATCACATCCATCAAGGTGCGATCTGAATCCTCATCATAAATTGGCTTGTCCAAAGATATATAAGAATTGAGCGGCACGTGCTTTTGCCTTGTTGCCGTCTTGATGGCCGTGATGATTTGACGAGTAATACAAAGCTCCGCAAACGCTTTGAAAGATGCCAACTTATCGTCCCGGTAATCACGTATGGCTTTATATAGGCCAATCATGCCTTCCTGCACAATGTCTTCACGATCTGCACCAATCAAAAAATAAGAACGCGCCTTGCCTCGTACGAAGCTTTTATACTTTTGAATTAAAAAATCAAGTGCCTCACCGTCACCAACCCGCACGAATTCCACGATCGTTTCATCCGGGATGTCTTCGAGAATTCGCCCAACCCTGAGCGATAAATCTACAACCATGCCCATCCCCCCGAAGAGTCCAGTCTAGCAACTAGTATTGACAGTATACTAGATGGTTTCCAATAGGGTCAATGCGCAAAACGGTTCATCCCAATAATTTGAATGCCTATATGCTCCGTTGCCGAACGGCTTCGTAAAGAAGAACGGCCGCAGCCACGCCAGCATTAAGCGAATTTAACTCGCCCCGCATTGGCAACTTTACTAAAAAATCACAGTGTTCTGCTACTAATCTACTCATCCCACTGCCCTCACTGCCAATCACATACACTATTGGACCAGTCAAATCCATTTGCCAATAATGTTCTTTTGCGCTCGCATCAGCACCGATGATCCAAAATCCCTGCGCTTTTAACTCTTGAATCGTCTGGCTCAAATTAGCCACGCGCGCCACCGGCACGTGTTCTATCGCACCAGCTGAAGCCTTGCCAACACTTCCTGTCAGCGGAACCGCCCGACGCTTGGGAATGATCACACCTGCTGCACCTGCGCCATCAGCGGAGCGGAGAATAGCACCAAAATTTTGTGGGTCGATAATGCCGTCCAACACTAAAATAATGCCCGGCTTTTTCGCTTTTGCCCGCTCTACAATGTCTTCTAGCTCCGCATATTCTTTTGCTGCAATATAAGCAAGCAATCCTTGATGAACGCCCTTATGTGATAAGTCATCTAATTTCGCCCGCGATACTGTCTGCACAAATGCGCCTTGCGCTTTTACTTCATCGATGATTTCACCAATCGAACCACTAATCAGCCCGTCTTGAACTAATAATTTATTAATGGGTCGCTTGCTCCGAATAGCTTCCATGATCGAACGACGTCCGATAATGTACTCAAGCGGTGCCGTTTCGCGCGCATGTTCCTCGCGTCGTGCACCACTGCGATCATCACGCCTTGCGCCGCCACGGTCATCGCGTCGTGCACCGCCGCGATCATCGCGCCTTGCGCCACCACGATCATCACGCCTTGCGCCGCCACGGTCATCGCGCCTTGCACCACCCCAATCATCACGCGTAGGCCGCGCACTGGTACCACGCCTTGTGGTAAACCCACTCCCTCGCTCCTCCGTGGTGCGCGTCCCGCGATAGTTGGTTCCCCGTCCTTCTGAACTAGTCCGATCTGACCGCATCCCGCTCCCGGCATCTCGGCTTCTACTACCTGCCCCTGAACCCCTTCGGGGTTGTGAATTGCTAAAACGATTGTTCAAATTTTTTCCTCCTTTGTCGTATACAATTGCTCGATGACTTCTTGGAGCCTGCTCGTGTTGCCACACAAATACAAATACCCAAGCAGCGCCTCCACTCCAGTGCTTGCCCGATAATCTGTGATTTTCTTGTGATGGCGTGTCGATCCAGATTTAGCGTTGCGTCCGCGTTTTACCACCGTCTGTTCACGCACAGACAACGTATCCATAATGGTTCGCAAACGATCCGCCTGATTTTCCGCGCGCACTTTACTCACCGCCAAGTGGTGAAGTTGGCGAAGCTTACGCTCGCCCTCTTGTACCAAACGAGTCCTCACTTCAATTTCCCAAACTGCATCCCCAACATACGCGAGGATCAGCGGAGAAAGTAAAAAAGCTGCTTCTTCACTCATCATCTTATTCTCGCCACCAGCGTGTGCCTTGAGACGTATCCTCCACATGCACACCCATTTTCTCTAGTTCATTGCGAATTGCATCACCGCGCGCAAAATCTCGTGCCTTGCGCGCCGCCATCCGCTCCTCCAAGAGGCGCTCAATTTCGTCGTTATCTGTCACTTGTTCGCGTTGAACCAGTCCATATAAATTCAACCACGCATCCAATTTCCCCTTATACGAAAGCAAGCCATTTTTTGTCAACTGATCTGTGCGCAAGTACATATTAATCTCTCGCACTAGGTCAAATAACACTCCTGTGGCAGCAGCAGAATTAAAATCGTCGTCCATCCCTTCGATCAAACGATTTTCAAAAGCAGATAGATCAATCGCTTCTCCCTCAGGCAAAAATGACGACTGTAAGCGCAGCACCAGATGCTCAAAGCTCGCATCAATACGTTGCATCGCCGCCACCATCTGCTGCATCACCTCGTCTGAAAAGTTGATCGGATTGCGGTAGTGCGCCGATATAAGAAACAACCGCAACGCCCGGGGATCGTATTTCTGCGCCAAATCCCGCACATTCACGCTGTTGCCAAGCGATTTCGACATTTTCTCGTTGTTGATATTAATATATCCATTATGCATGAAATACCGAGACAATGGCGCACCCAATAACGCCTCACTTTGGGCAATCTCATTTTCATGATGCGGAAACACTAAGTCGTGCCCGCCACCATGGATGTCAATATGATCGCCAAGGTGCTTGTGAATCATCGCAGAGCACTCAATATGCCACCCCGGACGCCCCTTGCCCCAAGGACTATCCCACCACGGTTCTCCAGGTTTCGCCGCCTTCCAAAGCGTAAAATCTGTCGGGTGGCGCTTAATGTCTGAAACCTCAATCCGCGTTCCCGATAACAATTCTTCCAACGACTGTTTAGACAGTTTGCCATACTCCTTGAATTTCGGCGTTTCAAAGAGCACATCCCCGCCGGCCACGTAGGCGTACCCCGTCTTGACTAGTCCGTCAATGAAAGCGATGATTTCCTCCATCGTCCCCGTCACGCGCGGATGTACATCCGCCGCGTCAATACCAATCGTCTTGGCGTCAATAAAATACTCTTCGATAAAGCGATTGGCCACATCCTCGACGGTACTTTGCAATTCATTCGCTTTATTGATCAACTTGTCGTCTACATCCGTGAAATTTTGTACAAACTTCACTTGGTAGCCACGATACTGCAAATAACGCCTAATCATGTCAAACGTGACAAAGGCTCTTGCATTGCCAATGTGAAAAAAATTATATACCGTCGGACCACAGGAGTACATTTTGACCACCCCAGGTTCCCATGTCTCCAAAGGTTCCTTTTTCCCTGACAACGTGTTATACAGCCGAATGGCCAATTTGTTCACCTTCCTTCGCTTGATGTAATGACGTTTCCAATTCAGCCAAACGCTGCTCCAGTTCAGTCACGCGATGCTGCAACAGTTTACACTCTTCACCGATCACATCTGGCAAATCAGTCTGATTTAGGTCATCCTCGACTCGCTTGCCATCTTGAATCACCACCCGAGCAGGAATGCCCACCACCGTCGAGTTGGCAGGTACCGGGTGCAGCACAATCGAACCCGCGCCGACTCGCGCGTAATCGCCCACCGTCAGCGATCCCAGCACCTTGGCTCCCGTGGCAATCAACGCATGATTACCAATGGTAGGATGACGTTTGCCTTTTTCCTTCCCAGTACCGCCGAGCGTGACGCCTTGATACAACACGACATAATCCCCCACTATCGCCGTCTCCCCGATCACTACCCCACTGCCGTGATCGATAAATAAGCAGCGACCAATGGTCGCACCTGGGTGAATTTCAATGCCGGTAATAAACCTAGCAAACTGCGAGATAATTCTCGCGACCATGTAGCACTTACAGCGATAAAAAACGTGAGCCAAACGGTAATACCAGACCGCGTGCAACCCTGAATACGTCAAAAAAACTTCAAAGCTCGAACGTGCCGCTGGATCCATTTTTTTGACGAAAGCGATGTCTTCACGAATGCGGCGAAACATCCTGCAACACTCCTTTTCCCCATAAAAAAACCGCCCTGACTTGGTCAGAGACGGTGTCCCGCGGTTCCACTCTGCTTTGCGCGATTGTGCGCACACTCAACTGGCGTTAACGAGCCACCGTCGGGCTTTACTACAGGAATGCTTTGTTCCTGGTTCTTCCCGCTCGCGCAAGGGGCATTCTGCGGATTGTCAGTATCTCCATTTTCAGCCTGTCTGACGACAGTGGAGACTCTCTGTAACGACAATCACCGCATACTTTTCCTAGCGTTCGATTGATTATTGGATTCGTCATGATAATGACTATTTTAACACGCTTTGCAAGCGCGTGATCACCCTTTTTTGCCCAAGTAACAAAAGTGAGCGGTGCAAATCTGGGCCGTGTAATTGTCCCATAACCGCCGCGCGTATGGGCATAAACAGTTCCTTGCCTTTACTGCCCGTCTGTTCCTGCACGGCCTTAAAAAGTGGCTTGATATTCTCCACTGTCCACTCAGCTACTGCTTGCACTAAATGATAAAATACGACCACCACTTGCGAAGCCGTCTCTTGATTTAACATCGCTTTTGCTTCTTCGTCAAGTGCTGGCACTTCCACCAGAAAAGTCTGCCCCATTTGCGGGAGCTCACTTAAGTGACTGAGCTTCTCCTTATAAAGTGAAATCCACTCCATCAGCCATTGATCATCAATTGCAAAAGAGAGATCCTGCACAAACGGCTGAATAAACGGCTTAACTAGTGGCAACAGCATCGCATCTGTCTGCTCTTTCAAATAGTGACCATTCATCCACGCCAGTCGCGCCTGATCAAAAAACGCCCCACTTTTATTCACGCGCGAAAGAC
>JAJZCJ010000002.1 GCA_021846145.1 Bacillota bacterium | reverse complement strand
TCGCCAAGATGAATCAGTGTTTGTGTTATGCGATCACCCGCATTTTGCAACGTGACATCTTGAAGTTTTTGTTGCAATTCCAGTATTTTCTGACTCAACACACGCAGGACCGACATCGCAATTTGCGGCTCTTTAAATAGAAGTTGTTCAAATTTACGCACAGGGATCAGTGCCAATTGTCCATCACTAATGGCTTGGGCAGTCCCTGGATAAGGAAAATCATCAAAAAATCCAACATGTGGGAACATATCACCTGCCCTTAAAAAAGACACAATTTGTTCACGTCCCTCTTCATCCACTTTAAATACTTTTACCGTTCCAGAGCGAATAAAATACACTGCGGTTTTATCTTCGCCTTCAAAAAATACATACTGACCACGTTCCAACTGCTGCATATGCACTAATTTGACCACTTCATTCCACTGTTCTTCCGTCAGCGCCTGAAAAATCGGAATGTTTTTCAACCAATCCATTTAATCACCTCTCATGATTCATAGTACATACAGCCTCATTTTGCAACCAGCATAAATTAGACACAAAATATTCGAAATTGAATATCTTACAAGAAAATTGTGTCCAATCTATCTCAATGATCTTTTCTGTTGTGCTATACTACAGTGAGAAAGAATTGCCTTAAGTAATGTAAACGCTTACTGAATGGTAATTCAGCTAAGGTCAAAAATTAGAGGAGGACTACAATGACAGTAAATCCAGAAAGATTAGATACCTTATTAAATGAGGATCGAGCTTTTGCACCATCTGAAGCATTTAAAGCGAAAGCTAATTTTAATGATCCTGGCATATATGACCGAGCCGCAGCTGATCCTGAGGCATATTGGGCTGAACAAGCACAAAATATTAGCTGGTTTGAACCTTTTACACAAACCCTCAATTGGGAACCACCACATGCCAAGTGGTTTGTAAATGGCAAGTTAAATGCTACTTACAATCTGGTCGATAGGCACCGCCAAGGAGAACGCAAAAACAAGGCCGCTATTATTTGGGAAGGCGAACCAGGAGACAGCAAAGTCTTCACGTACGACATGTTAGGCCGCGAAGTGGACAAGGCCGCTCACATGCTCAAGAGCCTAGGCGTCAAAAAAGGCGATCGCGTAATGGTCTATTTACCGATGATTCCAGAGCTCCCCATTACGATGATGGCTTGTGCAAAAATTGGCGCGATTCACTCTGTTGTGTTCGCTGGATTCTCTTCCGCCTCTTTAAAAGATCGCATTCTCGACGCTGATGCCAAATTGCTCATTACAGCAGACGCGGGCTGGCGCCGTGGGAATCAGGTTCCATTAAAGGATAATGCAGATATTGCCGTAGAAGATACACCGATCGAGACAGTCTTAGTTGTGGAACGAATTGGACAACAATCAAACGCCACTATGAAGGCAGGGCGAGACGTATTTTGGCACGATTTAATGAAATCCGCGTCGACTGAGCCATTTCCAGCAGAACCGATGGACGCCGAAGATATCCTGTACATTCTTTACACCTCTGGTACCACAGGCAAGCCAAAAGGAATTGTGCACACTACAGGTGGCTATCTAGTGGGAGCCAACACTTCCATGCGCAGCGTTTTTGACTTAAAAGATAATGATATTTTCTGGTGTTCTGCCGATATTGGATGGGTTACCGGTCACACTTACATTGTATATGGACCATTGTCCGCAGGCGCGACGCTTGTCATGTACGAAGGGGCACCAGATTTCCCGGAACGTGATAGATTCTGGGAAATTATCGAAAAGTATGGCGTCACCATTTTTTACACTGCACCTACCTCGATTCGCACGTTTATGAAATGGGGACCACAGTACGTTCAAAAGCGCAACTTGGATTCGTTAAGACTAATGGGCACCGTGGGAGAACCTATTAACCCCGAGGCTTGGATGTGGTATCACGAACATGTTGGCCAAGGGCGGTGTCCAATTGTCGATACATGGTGGCAAACGGAGACTGGATGTGCCATGATCGCGCCACTACCAGGGCTCATTACTACGAAGCCAGGATCTGCAACCAAGGCAGTGCCCGGAGTCGCAGTCGACGTAGTGGATGAGAATGGTGATCCAGTGCAGCCAGGAGCAGGGGGATATTTAGTCGTCACCAAGCCTTGGCCGTCCATGCTGCGTACCGTTTGGGGAGATGATGATCGCTTCCAAAAAACCTATTTCGGAAAATACCCCGGAATCTATCTACCTGGTGATGGCGCTCACCTTGACGAAGATCGCTATCTCTGGATTTTAGGTCGCATTGATGACGTGATCAACGTATCTGGCCACCGCATAGGCACAATGGAAGTGGAAAGCGCGTTAGTCGATCACAAGTCAGTGGCTGAAGCGGCTGTAATTGGTCGCTCCCATGACATTAAAGGACAAGCGATTACTGCCTTTGTCACACTTAAAGAAGGCATTGCGGCTAGTGATGACTTGATTGCAGAATTGAAGAAACACGTCGTTGAGAAAATCGGCGCAATGGCGAGACCGGAAGAAATTATGTTCACGGCTGAACTGCCAAAAACCCGCAGCGCAAAAATCATGCGTCGATTATTGCGAGATATTGCGGAAGGCAGAACCATTGGCGATACCACGACATTGGCTGATCCTAACGTCATTAACATGTTACAACAACAGTATTCTGACAAAGAATAATTTTCTCAAATACTAAGCCAAGAGGGGATTCCTTCTTGGCTTTTTTATATGTCTCAGTCTATTCTTGTTCTCGGTCTCGGTTATAACGGTTCCAAAAGAGGCGCAAAAGCAAGAGCACACCAAACACAGCCGTCTCAAATGCCAACGTGTCATTATTGTGTGCAAGCAACATCTTTCTTCCCATTACCGTTAAAAGCAAATCAAGCAGTCGCGCGGGAGCCAGCGTACGCAGTAAATCTAAAAATTCATATACTAAAATCAACGCGAAAAGATCGTCAACAAAAGAATAAAAATCATTAAATACAATGCGTGGATTAACGACAAGAATATACCACTTCAGAACGAATCCTATAATTCCCAGCGCCAAGATACACAGAATAAGCAAGACAATGGCCCACCGAAAAAAATTAGATATACGCGCAACAAAAGTGAGCAATGGTTGTTTCATACTTGAGTCACCTGCCATTTCCCTATTTCCGACACTTTGACATTAATTATATAACAAACCACTCAGAATGTTATATGTCCGTACTCACACGATTCTGTACTACATCACAAAATTATGTCTAAAATGTGAACGAGGTGACAACAGATTGACAATTTCACAAATATTTCGTAGAATCAAATAAGTTAGTAAAGCGCTTTCATTATAACCTAAGGGAGGTTGATAGGATGAGTGATAAACCAGTTGTCATTGCAGATCCAGGTCCACTTGGACTTACTGCATTCGGATTGACTACTGTCATCCTAAGTTTGATTAACGCCGGTCTTTTGCCTGGCGACATCATTACCACGGTGTTGGCACTTGCACTCGTATTTGGCGGTTCCACCCAATTACTTGCAGGCATGTGGGAATTCCGTAAGGGTAACACATTTGGTGCCACCGCATTTTCTTCATATGGTGCATTTTGGGTATCATTTTTTTGGTTAGTTAATCACGCTTCTGCAATGGGCAAGGATGCTGGAATAGGGATCGGGATTTATCTGTTAATGTGGGGCGTATTCACACTCTATATGTTTTTCGGGACTTTTTATGCAAACAAAGCACTTTTCTACGTGTTCTTATTCCTAGTTATCACATTCATCTTGCTTGCTATCGCGAATTTCAGCGGATCAAGTCCTGCTATCGGTGGCTGGTTCGGATTAATTACAGGAATTCTCGCCCTTTATACGGCGGCTGCAGGAATCATGAACGCCCAAGCAGGAAGGGTTATTTGGCCAGTTGGATCACCATTCCTCAAATCGTCCAATTCCTAATTGAATCTTACAATACCACAAAAGAGGGAGCAGGCAAATTGCCTGCTCCCTCTTTTGTGGTACCTTAGCTTACGTTAAAACGCTCCAATTCCTCACTTAAGGAGATGAACACACTCGTTAACTGTTGGACTGCATCCGAAATCTCTAACAATTGATCAGTTTGATGTTTGCTACCACCCTGAATGCCGTCGACTTGGGATTCGAATTGTGTGGTGATCTGCAAGATCTCACGAACGTTTGCTAAAATTGCATCACGAAATCGTAACGTTTCTTTCACTTCAGTACGGGTCTTCTCCATTTGTCGATTTAGATCATTAAAATTCTCTGTAACCTTAGTCACTTCAGCAGTCAACTCACTTAAACTTTTTTGACTAGTACGAATCGCATCCTCCTGCTCTGTGGCGGTCGTACTCGTAGACGCCATAAAGGTGCTTAGTTCTTGTACAGCCTCTCTGACCCGATTCGTTAAATGATCAGTTCCATCTGATAACTTTCCAATTTCTTCGGCAACCACGGAAAACCCCTTACCATATTCACCGGCTCTTGCCGCCTCAATACTCGCATTAAGCGAAAGCATTCTCGTTTGGTTTGAAATTTCCCCAATCTCATTCGCCCATGTTTTAATTTGCTCCACTTGATGCAGCAGTTTGCTAAAATTTTCGGCAAACTGATTCATCACCACGACCGTATTGGACATGTGATGCTCCACACTTACCATACTTTTACCTGTTTCCGTAACTGAATGACTAATTTCATTTAAAATCACTTGTGAAGTAGATACATCCTTGTCGATCATATTCAATTGGCCAGCAATATTCTCGAGTTCATTGGACGATCTTGTTAGGAGAGTGGTTTGCGTACTGGCACCGGTGCTCATTTCTTCCACACTTGCCCCTAATTCTTCAGCACCAGCATAAATCCCATTAAGTGCTTGGGACGATTCTCCTACTCCCTCATTCACACTTAAAGCTGCTTGATGAATTCGCTTGATGATGGATACCATTCCAATGCTTACCTTGTTCAATTCAAAGTGTAATTGTCCCCATTCATCACGTGACTTAGGGTGCAATGTGTGGCTCAATTCACCACTGGCCATTGTCCGCATAAAGTTAATCGTTTGTTGATAAAATGCTCGAAATCGATAGCCTTCAAACAATACAATGGCACCTGCTACTACCATCAACCCAGCAGGCAAATACGACTTTGTCATCACAGCATCTACAATGCCTGCCAATTGCAGTACCGCAAAAGGTATCCCCACTTTCCACTCCCGACTAACACCCATCAAAATCGTTCCTGAACGCAATGCGTAGACTTTCTTACCCTGTAAGTACACAGGTGTGGATACATCCACCAATTGTTCACCTGTATTTCTAGGATAAAAAAACGCCTCCGTCTTCTCCACCGTCGCGCATTTCATACCAACAGGATCTGTAAAATACACCGCCTCACGCAAGTGATTTGTATGGATTTCCCCATATCCGTCAGGTCTCACCAACACATAATACTCGAGTGTGCTTAAACGTTTTTTTAATATGTCACGAATTTCCGCCCGGGATTTTTCTGTTATGCCACGATAATGCTCTAACACTTGTTCTACCTCATGAGCCGTGGTTTCCACGAGTAACGTTTGCTTCTTGACAATTTTTTTAGGCAAATTTCTTTCTGCAGACATGTTGTTCTCCCCTCGACTGATAACGCTTTCAACTCGTCATCTATGCTAAAATATAATTATCTCATTTCATTTATCTAATTATCTTAAAATAATCAGGTGAACATAATGGCTCGATCACTACATTTGCAACGAAACGATTCATCCAAGAACCTACACATCTTCATCAAGCCACATAAATCTACACAAATTTGGCTTGAAACTAAATCAAATAAATTTTTTGAATCTAATCTTGCTGGCGACCCGCTCACACAAAGGCGCTATCTTGTTGTTCGCACCAACCAGCCCGTCTCTAATGAGTGGTTTCATTTCAAAGAAAATCAGGAATATGCAAAAATTCATCTCGGCCTCATCATCGAAAATAAGGGGCCAGCCTATACGGAAATTTCATGCTCTGTGGATCGATTATTTCACAGTTCTTTTGTCATTGATGTATTGCATTCCCATCAAATAATTAAACTAGCAAAAAAGTTAGAACCTAACGAACCAGGAGCATATCCATCATTTGTTCATCCTGTAGGATGGCAAAAAATATACAATATGTTCCAATATATACGTCGTGTTCTTTATATAATAATAAAGCAAATAATCAAATAATAAAATATCATTCCGTCTAAATGTTCATTTTTATTTATACATCATTCTCTCTCCCCACATTGATGATGAAATGGTCATAAATTTGTAGAAATGAACTAGATA
Source organism: Bacillota bacterium (assembly GCA_021846145.1). The sequence continues at coordinate 39,567 of JAJZCJ010000002.1, read as the reverse complement.
AATCAGTCGTTTTATATCATGAACAAATTGAGGTAAATCCGTTACAATATCAACAATTATATACTAAAATGCGATGCAAAGGGGAGAATGCGCCCATGAAACAAATCATTCATCATGCTTGGCGGCGTTTCTTAACCTTCACCGAAGATTTCGACGATATGCTAATGGGATTTTTTAAGGCTAGGCAAAGTTTGATGGCTGCAATTATTGGATTAATGATGCTTATTTGGGGTATTGTGATGCATCAGTACTTCTTACTGGTGGCTGTAGTGCTTGCAGGTGCGATTGGGTATGGAATGGGTTTTACCCCTGCTTTTTTGATTGCATTTATTTTGATAGTGATCCCCACTCGTTTTGTTCATCTGCTTCCTATTGCAGAGATGATCATTGAAATTATTGGAACTTCCATTATTGCTTGGTTAGGCAGGGAACACCGCTTAGCAGCCCGCAAGAGGCTGCTTTGGGGAGGTGACGACTATGAAAAACAAATAGTCTCTTGGACATTTGTAAATGAAGTTAGAAATTCATTACTCGCCATGCGTTTATTGCTTTTTCAGAAAAATCAAGATAATTTTTCTGGCACAAACCTCAAACTTATTGAAGATGAGCTTTTGCGACTAGAATCACTGTTCGGAAAACTTCATGATAAAAATTCCAGTAAATAACCCAACCACACTTTCACGATAAAGTGTGACGCTCTGCGCTGATCGTCTCCAGAAAACCACAAGCCTTTTCTGTGATTCTAAAATTATTGTATTAGATAAACTCATAGATAAATCGGAGGTTTCGCATGCTAATTGCCATATATCACTTATTCCCATCCACCATTCATCCTATGGTGATTCACTTTACAATTGCCATTAATATTGTAGCCGCACTAATCGGTGTCATTGGATACTTCAAAAAGAAAGACCCATTCTACGAACGCATGTTTATGTGGTTGTTGGTCTTAAGCATTCTATCCACTCTTGCAGCAGGTTTTACCGGCATCATCTCTGAATACTATGCAAACGTGACTACTACTCTCGCACCAATGCTAGAAACACACCAACGTTTTGGAGAACTCACTGGAATAGCACTAGTAATCGCTTTTGTTTTTCAGTGGTATTTTCGACGCAATAAAAAACAAGTAGCAACGCTTGCGCTTGTTTTTTCCATTATCGCCGCCATTCTTGTCAGTATAACAGGCCATATTGGAGGAACTATGGTATATAGTCATGGACTAGGGATTCATGTAAGCCAAAGTCAACCATCGAATTCTACTTTAAAATAATAGTTGAATAGCATGATAAGAAAGGGCTTTCATAGAGGAAAAAAGAAAGTGGTGCAGAGGTAAAATTGTTTAATGCGGAATATTGGAAAATGCCAGTAACAAAAACACAGCAAGTATACTCCAGCGCATAAACTTATAAGCCTCGCGATCTGACATTTTATTCTTTTCCTTTGTATCCATTGTAAATTCCTCCCCTCGTTATGATTACATGTTAAAGGGAAAAGCTGAATTTTACCTGAAGAGGCTCATTTCGCTATGAAATGAGCCTCTTCAGGTAAAGGTCCCTCGATTTATATGTTCAGATTCTGCTTTAGTATAGCTTTATTCAACTTGCCCGCACTTGTCAATGGCAGTTCATTTACCAATATCACTTCATCCGGTATCCAATATCCAGGGATCCCCCTATCCTTTACAATATCCTCAAGAAAATCTTTAATCTCTGCTTCTGTCAATTCACCCCTGCTCCTGATCACGGCAATCGGTCTTTCTCCCCAATACTCATCCTTTTTTGCAATCACGGCCACAGTATCTACTTTAGGGTGCTCAGAAATCAGTGCTTCCAGCACACCACTGGGTATCCACTCTCCACCACTTTTTATTGCATCCTTCTCCCGATCTACTACGTAGAAAGTTTGGTCTGGAAAAGCGATGGCCAAATCTCCGCTGCGAAACCATCCGTCAATATAGGTCGCCTTTGAACGCTCTTTTTCGCCAAGGTAACCGTCAGGTATCCACGGGCTTCTCACCCATATTTCCCCCATTGTTTTTCCATCCGGTATGATTCGCTGGCCGTTTAATTCATCACGAATTTCCATTTCCACCATCGGCAACGGATAAGTTCGCGTAGCCAAATGTTCGCGTTTTTTCGTCTGATCCCATGTAGTAGCGCTCCGAAGAATTGAAATACTGGTTGCCAGTTGATCAGAACCACCGTAAATCAAACTGAACTGAATTCCTAAATGTTCAGCCCTGCGCGCTACTCCCGATGTCAATTGGCTTCCACCTGTCAACACCTTGAGAGAGAGCGCACTCTCACTTTTTTCCACTTCGTCCATCAGCATCTGCATTTGCGTGGGTACCATATTCGACCAAGTAACACTTTCATTTTTGATCAAATCCAGTTGTCCCCTTGCGTCAGCGCGTTCTGGCAATACCAGTTTGGCACCCAAGTATGGCACTGAAAACGCCGTTCCCCACGCATGTATGTGAAAAAACGGAATAAGCGGCATAAACACATCTTGACTTTGGGCTTTTGCTCCGGTCGGGTGTAGTGACAAATGATGAAGGATTTGCAAGGATGCTTGCAACATGTCACGATGCCGATACAAAAGTCCTTTCGGCCTACCCGTAGTCCCTGTGGTGTAAAAAATGGAATATGGATCCTCTTCGCTCACTTTTTTAGTTGTATCCACATCAATCTCTGATCCTTGCGCAATTAACGATTCGTAGATAAGTCCAGCATGCGCTTCTGTTGGTTCATCATTTTCCGTCAACCACACCCAGTGCGCAAAGTTTTTTGGCAACTCTCCTACGGCACTGGCAAAGCCCTCCCACACAAACAGCCATTCATCTTGTGCATGGTGGATCGTATAAAGCAGATCGTTTGCAGACAAACGAAAATTCAGGGTGTGAATGACCGCGCCCAACATCGACAATGCATACTGGAGTTCGAGGTAGCGATGGCTATTTACATCCATCACCCCGACCACTGTGCCTTTAATTATTCCAAGTTTTTTAAGCTGATTGGCTAGTCGCAACACCCGGGCATTTAGCTCTTCATAGGTAAATCTCCTGTTGCCGCTAACCACCTCACCTTTCGGATTGGCAGCAAGGGCACTTGACAACACCTCGTGAATCACCCAGTTGCGCATCGATTATCCCCTCCACAATTCAGGATCATCATAAGCCCATGACGGAAACTCTTCCTTTTGCAGAAATCGGATCGCGTACAGCTTGGCCAGCTTGTAATAACGATCCCCACCGGTTTTTGCAAGTCTCAGTAAAAGACCTATTTGTGCCGCATCAGCCAATTGATTTAACGCATCCTTGGCGTACCACTGTGCCTCATGAGGAGAATACTTCCCCATTTGCGAAAGCACTTGTTCCACGACGTTTTTGGCGAGTTGAGATTCTTTATTATTCGCTTGCTCAAAGGTGGGCAGAAAATCTGCAAGAAATGATTCATGAGCCTTCTTTTTCTGCATCGCTTCAAGAAAATCGAGTGCCTGAATGTTGCTTGGCCCCTCCCAAATTGGGGTGATCAGCGCCTCCCGATGCCACCTAGCCACTGCGTATTCATCCATAAATCCAAGTCCTCCGAACAGTTCCATGGCTAGCGCAGTGACCGCAGAGGCATGAGCAGCCGTACGATTCTTTGCCAAATGACTTAAAAACCGTGCATAATGATATCTCGCACTATACGGAGGGGTTTCAGTCCATGCGGAATCAAACGCATGAACCGCGTGAAATGCGAGAGCGGTCCCTGCTGCAGTGCGAACAGCAAGTTCGGTCAGGTCTCTGCGAATGAGTGGATGATCAATCAACGCATGACCAAAAGAATGCCGCCTTTTCACCCGTTCCAACACTTCCAAATGTGCCTTTTTTGCAATGCCCATCGCGGCGATGCCGTTTGCCAGACGGGATACGGTCAAGTTTTCTAATGTATAATAAATACCTTCCTCTGCTTTACCGATTAAAATCGCTTCCGATCGATTCAATTCCACCTCTCCGGAAGGCACTGCCCTCGTTGCGCTTTTGTCCTTCAACCTGCGCACATGAAAATTCAGTTCACCTTGATTAATTTCACGCGGCAATAAAAAAAGTGCCAATCCTTTTGGCCCTGCCGTAGCACCTTCTGGTCTTGCCGTCGTGATGGCCACATCAGTAAGTCCGGCACCACTTGCAAAAAATTTATCTCCCGTTAGTTTCCAGTAACCGTTTTCATTGACGGCCTGAGTTTCATTGGCACCAAGATCACTGCCCCCCTGGTTTTCAGACATCCAGGTGGCACCGTACATCTCTCCACTAAGCAACTTTTCTTTCCAAGTCACTTGATCTGACGCGTATTTGTGAATGGCATAAGCCGTTTGATTAGTAATGGTAAGCACACAATAAAGTCCAGGGTCAGCAAGCATATACCCGTAAGCAAAATGGTGATGCCAACTCCCTCCTTCATATGGTGGGCGATTAATAAACGCCAGTTTCTTTAATAACCCTTTTTCTGCAGGGCTGAATCGCACCCGATCCACGCGTTTGCCATCGAGATCATGCATGATCAAGACAGGCCCTGCGTCATGATCAATATGATACGCCGTTTCATAAATTTCTGTTCCCGCGAGTTGTCCAAAGTCCCATAAATCCTGTTGATGCTGGTTCAACCCAGGCCAGTAAAGCTGCAACACGTGTTGAAGATCCTTGTCCGCTTCCCAATGATTCATACCGTACGCATAGGATTGGAAATTCATTGCACTTTCTCCTCCTTCAATTTATCTAATAAGACCGTCATCATTTTTGTACGAAAATCTTGCAACTCAGCATGCACAGCCTGTAGATCATGAATCTGTTCTTCGATCGCTCTGATTCTTTGATCGCCCCTGCGAATCACCTCCTGCAATTGAGTCACTTCTGTCGGGTCGGAATCGTACAAGGAAACCATTTCTTCGATTTCCTGCAGGCTAAAACCCAGTCTACGCCCTCGTAAAATTAACTTTAATCGCACCCGATCACTTTCTTTGTACCAACGTGTTTTACCTTGGCGATCCGGTGAAATGAGCCCGATTTCCTCGTAATAGCGTATCGTTCTAGTCGTGACATCCATCAACTGAGCTAGTTCAGTGATCGAGTATTTTCGATTGAGCATGATTGAATTCAACCTTTTCTAAAATTTTATCTTCATTGTATTTTCCTTTTACGTAAACGTCAATATAAAAAATTTGTGATACGCTAGTATCCATATTCATCTTTATCAATAATCGGAGGGGATCGTTACGGACAAAGGCTATGAAGCGCTCATTCAGATTAAATTCTCGGATCGACCAGGCCTTGGTTATGATGTTTTCCAAGTGTTTGAAAATCACAAGGTGGAAAAAGTAGCAATGGAAGTGTCCGTGGAATTGGGAATGATTATTAAATTTTTTTGCGCAGATGAACAAGTTTACGAGCGGTTATTGCAAGAACTGCGTCAAGTGTCTGGAGTGACGGCTGTCACCACTGCCATACAAATGCCATTTGAGGACAGAGAAAACCAATTGCGCACGATCTTAGAGGTGGCGAGTGAAGGAATTATTACTGTCAATCATGACGGAGTGATTTTACAAATTAATGAAGCCGCCAAAACTATTCTGTCATTATCAGCAAATGTAATAGGAGAACCAATTGGAACCCTATTAGATGATAGAATAATTATGGAAACTATACAAATAGGAAATGCAAACAAACTATTTGAAAATAGTGCAAAAAACCAAATATTTCCCGGGCGTTATTGGTGCAGCAGCGCGCCAATCATCAACAAAACGGGCCAAACTTCCGGTGCGGTCATCACCATCAAAGGAGAAGAACAGATTCACGAAATACTAAACGTCGTCCGTGAACGGGAACATTTAACGACATTTTCTGACATCATCTATCAATCAGAAGTGATGAGAAAATTAGTGGAAACAGCCAAAACAGTGGCACGCAGTCATTCAACCGTACTCCTTCGAGGAGAAAGCGGCACAGGTAAAGAGCGCTTTGCCCACGCCATCCACACGACAAGTTCTCGTTTAGCGAAGCCTTTTGTGGCGGTGAACTGTACTGCATTACCAGAATCTCTATTTGAAAGTGAACTGTTTGGCTACGAACCAGGTGCATTTACTGGGGCCATGAGGGAAGGGAAAAAGGGACTTTTTGAACAAGCACATACGGGAACTTTTTTTCTTGATGAGATCGGAGAACTGTCGTTACCCATGCAGGCGCGATTATTGCGCACCCTGCAAGAAGGCACGATCCGCAAAGTGGGTGGCACAAAAGAAATCCCCGTCGATGTCAGAATCATTGCTGCCACACATCGAAATTTAGAGCAACTAATCGAACAAGGCCTATTCCGAGAAGATTTATACTATCGATTAAACGTTGTTCCCCTGTTCATCCCTCCCTTGCGCCTGAGAAGCGACGATATCCCGCTACTTGCACAGTACTTGCTTCACAAGCTAGAGAACAAACTAGGAAAATCCGGATATCACATCCATCCACATGCGATGTTGCAATTGCAAACTCAACCATGGCCGGGAAACGTGAGACAATTAGAAAACATCTTAGAACACGTTCTCATCATGATGCCTGCGGACACTGTATTGACCCTAGAACACTTCTCTGAATGGTTAGACAACTCGCCACCCACTAGCGTCCAAGCCGTAAGAGAAGCGCGAAACCTGCAGATCAATGTGCCAATTGGCACCAACTGGCCCACGCTAAAAGATATTGTGCACGAAACAGAAAAAGCCGTCATCGATCAGGTCATGCAAGAGTTCCCCTCTTCACGAAAAGCGGGAAACGTACTTGGTGTGTCAAATACCACCATCCTAAATAAAATGAATAAAAAATGATGATAAAAAAACTTTTCACTGATAAAATTTATTGACAATATTTTTTATCACTTGTAATTTCGCCGCTCCATTACTTGACGCGTCCATGGCATCTAACTTGCTTATTCATTGATGGGCATACAGATACTTTGGAGGCGATTTTTGATGACTATTTCAGCTGAACCCTATCGAATCAAGATGGTGGAATCCATTCGGTTAATTCCCCGTGCAGATCGTGAGCAAGCATTAAAAAATGCGGGATATAATCCATTTATGCTGAAATCAGAAGACGTGTATATCGATTTATTGACTGATAGTGGCACGGGAGCCATGAGCGATCGCCAGTGGTCTGCCATGATGCTAGGAGATGAAGCCTATGCGGGAAGTCGGTCATTTTATCGATTGAAGGTAGCTGTGGAGGATATATTTGGGTATGAGTATGTCATTCCCACCCATCAGGGCAGAGGGGCAGAGCAAGTCCTTTTCCCTCAACTCATTAAAAAAGGTCAGTACGTGCTTGGCAATATGCACTTTGACACCACAATGGCGCACATTGAGATGAACGGCGGAATCCCTATCAATCTTGTGGTCGAGGAAGCGTTTGATACCTCACTTGACATCCCGTTTAAGGGTAACTTTGATATGCAAAAATTGCAGTCATTTATAGAGGAACACGGACGAGAGCAAATTGCATTTATTTTGATCACCATCACCTGTAATTCAGCAGGTGGTCAACCAGTCTCGCTAGAAAACATTCGCGCCGTCCGTCAACTAGCCGACAGCTACCACCTGCCCCTCTTATTTGATGCCGCTAGATATGCAGAAAATGCATATTTTATAAAAATCCGCGAACCTGCGTATCAAGACTTTTCCATCAAAGAAATTGTACGTGAAATGTTCGCCTTAGCTGACGCATTTACCATGAGTGCAAAAAAGGACGCTATTGTGAACATGGGCGGCATGATTGGAATTCACACGGATGAGTCGCTATTTCAGTCAGCCAGCAGTTCATGTGTGCCTTATGAGGGCTTCATCACCTATGGCGGACTGTCAGGGCGAGACATTGAAGCGCTCGCCACTGGACTTTACGATGGCATCGAATTTGACTATCTAGAGAGCCGTATTGGTCAGGTGCACTATCTGGGCGCGAGACTGCGAGAGAAAGGCATCCCCATTCAGTGGCCTGTTGGCGGACACGCCGTATTTGTCGATGCTAAAAAATTCCTCCCCCACATCCCCTCCGAACAATTTCCGGCACAAGCGCTTTGCAATGAACTATATATTGAATCTGGAGTACGCGCCGTCGAAGTCGGTTCATTACTACTAGGTCGAGACCCACAAACCGGACAACAGAAAGCGGCTGATGCAGAGTTTATGCGGTTGACCATCCCACGGCGCGTGTACACTAACCGGCATATGGACGTGGTAGTAGAAGCACTAGCTGCAATTTGGGAGCGCAAAGATCAAGTCAATGGGTTAGAGTTTGTCTATGAACCGCAAGTGCTGCGTCATTTTTTATGTAAACTCGCACCAATTAACGAGGAAAATTAACTTACACTGAATTTCAGCCTATCAAATGTGCATACAAAAGTTATACAATAGAAGCACAATACTATTGTATAACTTGCATATTTATTTTAGGATGTGATCTACACATGACTACCTCGTGGGCTACTGCTTTATTTGAAAATCAAATGGTCGGTGTGATTCAGACCCATAATCGTAACATCATAAGGGTAAATCAGATTTTTATGAATTTATTTGGATATAGGGAACAAGAACTTATCAATCGCAATAGCTCAATTCTTTATGAGAATTCCGAAGATTACGAACAATTCGGTTCGCAGATTTATGACCTATTTTATCTCCCCACACCTTTCAATATACCGGAAGTAAAATGGAGAACCAAATCAGGTCAGATAAAATGGGTACAACTAATTGGACAACCATTGATTCAGGAAGAACAAGATATTATCTGGTGTGTTATCGACATTGATTATCGAAAAGAAGCTGAACTCAAATTAGAAGTGGCACTAGCAGAACATCAGGCATTATTAAACAATACGATCTCAGGCATTGCATACATAAAGGATAGAAAGGTTTTAGAATGCAATCAAACGTTCGAGGAAATATTTAGATATCAACGCGAAGAATTGCTGAATCTAGATGTCCGTCACTTGTTTGTTGCACAGGAGGATTACGATCAGGTAGGGAAAATCGCCTATCTGATCATTGACCAAAAAGGCAGCTATACCAGTGAACAACGCTTCAAAAGAAAAGATGGGTCGGAGTTCTGGGTGTTTTATGGTGCTAAATCGATTGTACCCAACCACTCTGAACTGGGCACTATTTGGGTGGTCAACGACATAACAGAACAAAAAAAAGCCGAAGCACTCCTGATTGCGGAGCGCAATAAAGCTCGTGTCACCTTGTCTTCAATTGGCGATGCTGTCATTACCACCGATACCGATGGCATCGTAGATTACTTAAATCCTGTGGCTGCATCGATGGTCGGCCTCACACTAACTCAGGCGATAGGAAAACCATTGTTTGAAGTGTTTCGAATCGTCAATGAAAAGACAAACATCCCGGTAGCAAGTCCTGTGAATCGCGCATTGCGGGAAGGTGTCGTGGTAGGACTGGCCAATCACACGTTGCTGCTATCTCATGACGGGAATTCCTATGCCATTGAAGACTCAGCAGCACCTATTGTCGATCACGATCAAAAAATTATCGGATGTGTGTTAGTTTTTCATGATGTGACAGAAAAGCGACACTGGAATGACCAAATGGAATGGCAAGCTCAGCACGATATACTCACCGGACTTGCCAACCGATCTAGGTTCATTGAACACATGAATTATTCTATGGGCAATGCTAGGACAGATGGTCATAAACTGGCTGTCGTGTTGTTGGATTTGGATAATTTTAAGATAATCAATGATCATTATGGACATGCCCTCGGTGATCAGTTGCTGATTCAGGTAGCGATCAGGCTGCAACACGCCATTACTGAGAACGATGTGGTGGCGCGCTTAGGTGGAGATGAGTTTGTACTACTTTTGGATCGTTTATCTTCTATTCATGAATCAATCGAACGATTGGAAAATATCAAACAACAATTAATTGAACCATTTTGGATACAGGGAATTTCTCTGACCGTGAACGCCAGTATGGGCACTACCACTTTCCCCGATGATTTAAGAGATTCTGATACACTACTGAGACATGTGGATCAAGCAATGTATACCGCCAAACAGTTAGGCAGAAACCGCATTTACCATTATGATCTATTGCGAGAAGAAGCATTAAGCAATCGTTATCAGCAACTATTACGTCTGCGCACCGCTTTGGAAAATAATGAGTTTGAGTTATATTATCAACCAAAAGTAAACCTGCTACATAAGACGATGGTAGGTGTGGAAGCGTTAATTCGTTGGAATCACCCGGACAAGGGGCTGGTGTTGCCAGGAGAATTTCTACCCATCATCGCAGATGACCCCTTTATGCTCGATTTGGGCCGTTGGGTGATGACCACCGCACTTAAGCAGATTACACACTGGAATCAACAAAATTTAATGACGAAGATCAGCATCAATATTCCTGCCCAGCAACTGCTACATGATGATTTTATTACTGACGTGGAATCCACGCTAAATCAATACCCATTAGTTGCCCCTCACCAACTTGAAATGGAGATTCTGGAGACGGATGCACTAAAAGACGTAGAAAAGGTACAATCAGTTATCTTGGAGCTACAAAAAAAAGGCATTCGTTTTTCTCTAGATGATTTCGGCACAGGTTACTCTTCACTCGCTTATATGAAGCATTTTCCTGTAGATATCTTAAAAATCGATCGTTCATTTATTGTAGACATGCTCGAAGATGAACAAGAATTAGCTATTGTACAAGGAATTATTGGTATGGCAAAAGTCTTTCGCAAAGACCTAATCGCAGAGGGAATTGAAAATGAATCACAAAGCGCGGCACTCATCGCCCTTGGCTGTGAAAATGGGCAAGGGTTTTGGATTGGCAAACCGATGCCCGCTGAAAAAATCCAAGTTTGGGCTGCGAACTGATTATACAACGTATAATTTGACAAGGATATTAGATATATCAGTCCAAATTCCGGGGGTCATCATGCTCAATAATTCCCGTCCTAAGTGGAGCAAAACAGTCAGTATCACTTGGAGTATTAGTATCCTCGCCGTAGGCGTCTTGCTGGTCGTCGTCTTTTTCTACCTCGACAAAAACAATCAAATTTCAAACGCAATACAATCATGGGGTACATTGGGGATTGTTTTGTCCGTTTTTCTCATGGCACTATTTTGTGTGATTCCCGTTCCCTCTGAATTCTTGATGATCATGAATATGAAAATTTTCGGCGTTTGGTGGGGAATCTTTTACACTTGGGTTGGTGCGATGATGGGTGCTGTGGCAGTGTTCTTCATGGCTAGGTCGATCGGTTCTCGTATTTTGCAAACGTTTATTACTGAAAATCGCCTGCAACAAGTAAATCGCTGGATTAAAAATCGTGGTGCGATAGGACTACTAATTGTTCGGTTGATACCGTTACCTTTTATCGTCGTCAACTATTCAGCAGGCGTGATGGAGTCTGTAAATCCTTGGGAATACATTTGGACCACTGCTATTGGCCTGCTTCCCTATGATCTCGGCGCAGCGCTAGTATTTTTGGGACTATCCACAAAGTACATCTGGTGGTTAGCAATTGGCGGCTTTGCAGTGATAGCCATTTGGGTGGCAGGTTATATTTTCAACCGAACCGCCAATAAACTCAACCGCTGGGCACACTGATTTGCTATTATCTATTATAATGATAGTAGATTGCTCAATGGAAAGGGGCCTGAACGATGACATTTTCTATCGCAACTCATCTTGCCGATACTATCACCTTGCATAATGGAGTAAAGATGCCTTGGTTTGGCCTTGGCGTATACAAAGCTCAAGCAGGCGCGGAGGTTGAGCAAGCCGTACTGGCAGCACTGCGCCATGGGTATCGCAGTATCGATACAGCAAAACTATACGCAAATGAAGATAGTGTAGGGAAAGCACTGAAAGCATCCGAAACGGCGCGTGAAGATGTTTTTATTACGACAAAGGTGTGGAATACAGAACAGGGTTACGAATCCACACTTCGCGCCTTTGCTGATAGCAGATCTAAGTTGGGATTAGACTATGTGGATCTGTATTTAATTCACTGGCCTGTAAAAGGAAAGTATAAGGACACTTGGCGTGCTCTGGAACAGCTTTATAAAGACGGTCAGATCCGCGCAATTGGCGTGAGCAACTTCCAAGTCCACCACCTAGAAGACCTGATGGCGACATCTGAGATCATGCCCATGGTAAATCAAGTAGAGTTTCACCCCCGATTAACCCAGAATGCATTGCGTGAATTCTGTGCTGCAAACCATATTCAAGTGGAGGCGTGGAGCCCTCTAATGCGGGGCAGTGAACTTTTAACACACCCAGTCATCAGTTCTATTGCCAAAGATCATGGCAAAACTCCCGCCCAAGTCATTCTCCGTTGGGATCTGCAGCACCATGTGATCACCATTCCAAAATCAGTTCATGAGGATCGCATTTCGGAAAACGCAGATGTTTTCGATTTTTCATTATCAGATGAAGCCATGAATCAGCTAGATCAACTGAATAACAACCAGCGCATTGGCCCAGATCCAGACAACTTCGAATTCTGATTCTATCACTTGAGACGACTTTAATCCCGATGAGCCATGTTTGCTTATCGGGATTAAATTTAAGCATGCTCAATTTTCAGCCGAGTTCCCCGCCCCGCGGGTTCTGCAGGTTCAACAATCAGTCTCCTTTGCAGACGCTCCCGCAATTCTGGCACATGACTGATGACCCCAATCGCAATTTGTTCAAAATGAAGCTTCTCTAGTTCTGTCACCACGACGTCAAGCAAGTCCTGATCAAGTGTGCCAAACCCTTCATCGAGAAAGAAGAATTCAAGCGGATATTTACCCCGCAACTGAATATGCGCAGAGAGCGCGAGAGCTAGTGCCAGTGACGTGAGAAACGTCTCTCCCCCTGACAACGAGGACACTGGACGAGTAGCCCCACCATTGTGCAAGTCCCGCATCACAAACTCTCCTTCACCCATTATCTCTAAAGCATACCTGCCTCGCGTCAACGACACTAGTCGTTCTGATGCCTGTCTTGTCACACTGACCATTTGTTCCCTGGCCATAAATTCAACAAAACTATTCCCCCGTAAGATATCTTTTAAGATTTTCAGTTGGTTAACCCTTGCGTCCAATTGCTGTCTAGCCAGATTTAGTTCTTCCCAACGCGCGTGTTTAACCTGAATATCATCCCACCGCATCTGCGCCTGTGCGCGTATTGCCAATGCCTCTTGATGTTTTTCTTCCGCCAGTTTCACGTTTGTTTGAGCTAATTCCCACTGTTTTGCGTCAATCCTTTGCCCACTTAGCTGTTGTGCCAACTCATCAAGAATAGCTTGGTATTGTATCCCCTCATTGTCATACTGTTGAATGCGATATTGAACATCCACACGTTCGCCCTCACTGATCCGCGCGTCTTTCACCTGTTCTATCGTTAAAAATTTCTCCTCTACCAACACCTTTTCCAGCTTTTCCAATGCTACTTGCTGATTGTTCTTTTCCGACTTCAATTCCGCCTCAGCCTGTACGCGGCTTTCCATTGCTTTTGACAGTATATGATTAGCATTCTGTTCCGCTGCTGTTGCCAATTCTAAATTGTGATGCAAGTTATCCAGAGACTGACGTATATTTTCCCTCACTTGTGCAGCCGATTGATCGCCGATGAGTTGGCTCAGACGATGCTTGCTACCTTCCAACTCCCTCTCCAACCCTGCCAGTCTTGTCGAAGCATCTTCTACCTCTCGTTCCGCTTGATGGGATACTAGGCTGACCTCATTGACCTCCTCTTGCAACTTAAAAATCCGCTCACGAAGCTCAGCCATTTGATCTCGTTCTTCTGCTGCCAAACGATCCCATTTCTCAAGACGATTCACCTGTTCCTGAACTAATTGCGTTCCATTTTGTTCCACATCATCGCACTGCATGCCAAATTCATTCATTCCCTTTTGCCACTCAACCAACCCTGTAGCTAATTCAATTTGCGCTGTTTCTAATGCGCTTTGTTGCCTATCTAACTCCTGATTTGCCACCTGCAATTTAGACTGTAATGCGGTTACTTCCTGTTCCATCAAACGATCTGGCTCTTGCATTCCACTTAAGTTTTGTGTGATCTGTTCCATTTGTTCCTGCCATTTCTTATGTGCACTGCGCAAGTCTGCAACAAATTTGCCCACATCATCAATGGCAACCGTCCATTGTTTGCTATCCCATAATTCCGCGCTTTTATTGCTCACTGCTGTCGGTACATTTTGTTCCCATAATTGCTGACAACGCAAACGATAAACCGCCAACTCTTCATGCCTTCGATTGACCTCATCCTTACTCTGATGCAGCGAGACTTCCCCTTTTGATATTTCTGTTTTCCAATGTTCCGCAACCTCCCACGCTGACTCCTGACCCGCACCCAATGATTCTATCTCACTAGACGCATGCTCCGGTAAGTCAGTCATAATGGGTCCCTGGTGATCTGTAGCCCCACACACAGGACAGGGCTCACCGTCTTGTAGTTGAGCCGCTAATCGTTGCGCCCATTCTTGTTCAACAGATGCTAGACGCAGCTTTGCTTGTTCATACAAAGACCGCGTGCTGACCTGTGTCACCAACAGCGCAGCAATCCGCGCATTGACTTGTGCCACCGCACCCTCTATCTCGCCAAGCGTGCGCACTTGCGCACTCAACTCGACAAGCCAAGTGTCTAAATCCGGCAAATGATACTGACCTGCTGGATTTACTCGTGATAATTCCTCCAATTTCCGCTCTAACGATTGCTTTTTCTGCTTAAAAGTCGCCAGTTCCGTCAATTTAAGCGTTACTTGCGCTTGATCTTTTTGGATACGTGCCTGACGCCCGTTAACATCAACAAGAATCAACTCATATGTATTTTTAGCTTGTTGCCACTTATTCGTCATCGCTTGCAAGGTAAGTGTTTGCCTACGCATAGATGGACTGATCGTATGAGAATCCAAAAGCGCTTGAGTATTGACAATGCTTTTACTTAAATTCTGTTCTTCCTGAACTAATAATGCTTTCTTATTTGTTGCCGTTTGATAACGAATCATCGCAGCATGATGAGTCGCAGTTAATTCGTCTAACGCAACCATTCGCTGTTGTACACCTTTTTCAAGCGCAAAAGCTTCATCCAATTGACCCATTTGCAAAAGTAACACAGGTTCTTCTAGATCCTTTTCAGATTTTCGATTTTGAAGTGCCACACGCGCACGCTGTAGTTCACCCTGTGCCAGATTTTCAGCCGCAACCCCTTCCGTATACGCGACTTCCAGCCCCTCCACTTTCCGCGAAATGGCCTGTGCCCCTTCCACATATGGCCACGCCCGGTTAGCCCGCTCCGCCACTTCTAGGAGAACACGAAGGTGCAGCATTTCCTTTGCCATGGATTGATGCTGCGCCATTACTTGATTAGCCTTTACATATTGATTTTGCAACGCCCATACCTGCTTTGATTCCTCGTATATTGTTTTCATTTGATCCAACCAAACACCCGATGCCACCAATGCTTGTTCTGTCTCTGACGCGGCTGTTTGCGCTTGTGCCACCGCATCAATAGACGCATCCCCTAATTCATTTTGCGCCGCTATCACATTTTCGCGCTCACCCGCATCTTGATTTTGCCGATCACTGATTCTTTTTGACAATTGCACCCCGTACTGCTCCAATCCAAAAAGCCGCTCCGCCATCTGGTTGCGATCTGCGCCGGATAATTGCAAAAATTCAGCAAATTTGCCTTGAGGGAGCACCACTGCCCGTGTAAAATCTCGTGGTTCCAAACCAATGATCGCGCGAATCATCTGATCCACCTCGCGTTTGCTATCTGCAAGCACGATTTCACCATATTCCCTACTTGCCAGCAGATCATCTAACTCTAGTAACCGGCTGGTATGATGTACCACTGAATAGCCCTCTGCACGTTTGAATGAGCGATCCACGCGATAGTGTTTACGCGCATCGCGGCGACCAATTTCAAATTCAAAACTAACCGCCAACTGTTTTTCAGCGTGATTAAGAATGCCTTGTTTTCGTGAAGATCTGCCCACCTCTCCGTAAAGAGCGAGGGTAATCGCGTCAAGAATCGTAGACTTCCCACTACCAGTGGGTCCGAATATACCAAACATCCCCATATCAGCCAATTGAGAAAAATCTATGGCCTGTTTTTCACGAAAACTATGCAATCCAGCGATCGTTAATCGCAAGGGTCTCATTCCGTCACCTCTTCAAACTCGCGAACATCAACTGGTGCCTGATCCATATGATCTTCAATCCCAGTAGCCATCTCCAAAAACAGATCCACTAACACGTCATCTGGCTTAACTCCCTGCTTTTCTTCGAAAAACCTGCTAAACAGCTCTGCCATTGACAGCGTAGCGAAATCAGAACTATCTTGTGCATCTCGCTGGGGCTCTTGATCTGGCAAAATAGGGCGAATATGCACAATGCCCGCGTGAATGTTGCGCAACTGGTGAATCTCTTCTAGTTGTAATCCGGTTTGCACAGACACCGCAAGGTCAATCCAAGCATCCGCGTCTCTTCCCTCATTGACCCATTGTATAACCTGTTCAATGCCTTGCATTGCATTCCACTTCACTAATGGCCTTCCACTGAGTAGTGACACTTCTTTGCACACTGCTGACTTACCAGGTAGCACATCTATTACCACCACTGATTTTTGTTGTCCTGCCTCTGAAAAACTGTAGGCAAGCGGGGAGCCAGCATAGCGAATAGGCATAGCTGCCCCGTGTACTGCTTGTGGGCGATGCAAATGCCCTAACGCCACATATTGGGCAATAGGGGGAAATACGTCTTTATCGACAGCATAAGCTCCGCCGATTTGAATCTGCACCTCTGAATCTGTCTCGATTCCTCCGCCTACATAGAGATGGCTCATCACGATATTCACCGTATCCGAACGAAAGTGTGTGGCTAGTTGACGAAAATGTTCTGCTAATCTGGCATTATAATTTGTTTGAAATTCTATATCATCAAATATCTCTGACATTACCTCATTCAATCGTGCTTCAGAAGGATACGGGACAGCAGCTACCACCACATGCTCTACACAACCTGGAATGGCTAGTTCTACCCATCCGGTCCCGGCGTCCACTCTGTCTACGTGCTCTTCGTCTATACGGGAGGGATAGAGTGTGTCTTTTGGATAACCAACAAGTGAGATGCCAAGGCGATCTGCCATTGGTTGCGCTGCCTTAATGCGTTCCGGGTGATCGTGATTCCCGGCAATCACTACCACGCCCCTTGTGCCCCCCGCAGAAAGCGAAGACAGTGCCAAGAACAATAATTCTTCTGCCTGGGCGCTTGGATTTACAGTCTGAAAGACATCACCGGCAACCAGTACCAGATCAATGCGTTCTTGTTCGCAGATCGCACAGAGTTCTTCGATGAACTGTCTTTGCTCAGTGAGCCGTTCACGTCCCTCAAGCATTTTGCCAAAGTGCCAATCAGCCGTATGCAAAATACGAATGAGAATCGCCTTCTTTCCACGTGACCAGTATTACTGATGATCGATCATCCAGTTCAAAAAATCCGCAGCATATATCGGTCGACTAAGGTAGAATCCCTGCATTTCTTCACAATCCTTATCGCGCAAAAACTGCAACTGTTGTTCGTTTTCCACGCCTTCTGCAATCGTTCGTAATTTTAAGCTTTTAGCCATGCTAATGACCGCATCTATGATCGCCTCATCTTCGGAATCAGAAGCAATATCGCGTACAAAGGACTGATCAATTTTTAATTTATCTATCTGAAAACGTTTTAAATAAGCAAGCGATGAATATCCCGTGCCAAAATCATCAATTGACAATCGCACACCGCGCTCATGTAACGCATCCATCATCGCAATCGCCACCTCAGGTTCGTTCATCGCCATACTCTCTGTTAATTCCAATTCCAGACATTGCGCAGGCAATCCTTCTTCATCTAAAATATGCGTAATTAATTGCGGTAAGTAACGTTGACGAAACTGCACGGCTGACAAATTCACAGCCACAATAATCGGAGTTAACCCTTGGTCAATCCAACTCTTCATTTGATGAATCGCAGTACGCAAAACCCATTCCCCAATTGGGAGGATTAATCCGCTTTCTTCAGCCATTGGAATAAATTCAACAGGTGAAATCAATCCGAGTTCTGGGTGCTGCCAACGCAACAATGCTTCCACGCCCACAATTTTGCCATGATCCAATGCCACTTGAGGTTGATATTGCAAAAACAATTCGTTGCGCTCTAACGCCTTACGAAGTCCGTTTTCAAGCTGTAAGTACCGGGTGGAACGCTTTTGCATTTCCGGAGTAAAAAACTGATAGCTATTGCGCCCACCTTGTTTTGCGCGGTACATGGCAATATCAGCGGATTTAGATAATGCACCTAGATCTTCCCCATCTGCTGGATAAATGGCAACCCCAATGGAAGGAGTAGTAATCAGTTCATAATCTCCTACGCGAAAAGGTTCAGGAATGACCTGAAGCAATTTTTCAGCTACGTGTATCGCGCCTGTCGTGGTAGTATCTGGGAGCAATATGATAAATTCATCGCCTCCCTGTCTCGATACCGTGTCTTGTTCGCGAAGCGTAACTTTCAACCGTTGTGCAAGTTCAACTAACAACTCGTCACCCACGCTATGACCAAGTGTATCGTTTATATTTTTAAAGTGATCCAAATCTACATATACCAACGCCAATGACTCACCATTGCGTTCGGCTCGCCTTATCGCTTGATTTGCCCGATCAACAAGCAATGCGCGGTTAGGAAGGCCTGTGAGTGGATCGTAATGAGCCATACGCTGGATTTTCTCTTCAGCTATCTTACGATGCGTAATGTCTGAAAAAATACCTATATAATTTGTCAGAACCCCTAGAGGATTGAGCACGCGAGTAATGGACAACCACTCTGGGTAGATACTGCCATCCTTCCGTCGATTCCATATTTCCCCCTGCCAGTGACCAGTGGTAATCACCGTGTCCCATAACAACTGGTAAAAATTCTTATGATGACGACCCGATGCAAGAAAGCGTGGATTTTTGCCCAGCGCCTCTGCCTCATCGAACCCAGTAAGCTCGACAAATGCCTTATTGACTGAAATGATGCTCGCATCAGCAGCCGTGACGACAATTCCTTCACGGCTCTGTTCAAATACCTTAGCGGAAAGACGCAATTGTGATTCTGCCTCTTCTTCCACTTCGACACGTTCTGTAATATCCAACATGATCCATATTATCCCTTTGGAAACGTCTTCCTCATCAAGTAACGTTCCAGAAACGTAACACCACATCATGTCGCCGTTTTTTCGCCTAAAAGGGAATTCAAAATTGACCACCTTGTCTTCTGAAGTGTGAAGGAGTTGATAATGTTGCACAAACGCCTTCTCCATTTCCAACCCAGCGTGGATCAATACAAAGCTTTGTCCTACAAGCTCATCACTTGAATAACCAAACATGTCGCAAATGCGCGAACTCACCTGCAAAACAACATGTTCTGGGGTGGCAAAAAGCAACCCCATGGCACTGTTACTCAAAAGCGCCCAGTACTGATCCACTGCGCGCATCATTTAGCGATCATCGCCTCCAGTGCGGCGGTCAACACGGGCACAATTTGTTTTTTTCTTGAGACAACACCATTAAGCAATGCGCTATTATGATCAAGAGACACCTTAAACGCCTCTTCCACAGCGTTTTTCGATTCTCCCAATGCGATAATAGTGGAATTGCTATTGAGGATGTCTGTCACTACATACAAAAACAGATCCAAATTTTCATTCGTAATCACTTCTAACAGCTTTGGCTCTAATTCCTGTTGGCGATTCATCACATCTGCAAAATCAATCACATTAATTTGAGCAATTTTCACTCTGAAACTACCCATCTTAAACTCTTTTGCGTCACTTGCAACCAATTCATCGACAGTTTTATCTAGCACGTCTGTCCCTGACTTTAACATCCGCAATCCGTAATCCTGTAAATCTACGTCAGCAATCTTTGCAAGTTCACGCATCGCTTCGCGATCCTCATCTGTACAAGTGGGCGATTTCATCAGTAGTGTGTCAGACACAATGGCTGACAACAACAATCCCGCCATATTTTTAGGAATTGACACGTGTTTTTCCTGATACATTTTATAGATAATCGTCGCTGTGCAACCAACAGGCTCTGCCCGATAGTAAAGTGGAGCACTAGTTTCAAAATTGGCGATTCGATGATGATCAATGACCTCGATAATTTGTACCTTGTCTATGTCAGAGGCACTTTGTTGCCGTTCATTGTGATCTACCAATATGACCTGTTCAGCCTCTGTCGCAACTGTGTCGATTAGCACAGGTTCTGAAACTTGAAAATAATCCAACACAAAGCGCGTTTCCTTATTGATAGCACCTAGGCGCACGGCTTGTGTCGAAACTCCTAACCGCTGCTTTAAATCTGCATATACAATAGCTGAGCAAATAGAATCCGTATCCGGGTTCTTATGCCCTAAAATCAACAATTTTCCCATGACCATCACCACTTTTCTACATCTATTATCATCCGAATATACTCATATTACAGATATCCCATCTATTTTTCAATCAATTTAGCAACAGTAATTTAGCAACAGTACCTGCGTCCACTTGCCTTCTTCCGTTCCTCTGCATCCGGGAAATCGTCAGGATCATCCTCATCTGGTGCAAGCATATGACGACCTCTTTCCTTATTTTCTTTACCAGCCGATGCTTTGCTACCTGGAGCACCAGGTATATTATCAACATTTTCAAAGGTACCAAATACAACTGGTTTTCCGTCTTGCACCATCCACGTACCTTTTGCTAATACGTGCGAAATTTGAAAGTGATCATCAGTCAATATAAGATCAGCATCTGCTCCGCTCATTATCCTACCCTTATGACCAAGCTTTAGCACCCGCGCTACATTGAGTGTGACAATAGAGATAGCATCCTCAATCGCCAATTTTTCTTGAACAATGGTATCGCGGACTTCCTCCCATAATGTCGCAATAGAACCAACGCCCATCGCGACGAGCTTTCCTTTGTCATCAAAAATTGGAGAACTGCCGTTACTATCTGAGCTCATTGTAATGCGATCTAGCTTCACTCCGGCCTCTCGTAGTTGCTTGATGGCTTGTGACGGTTTGACAGATATATGGTCATGCTGATCAGGCCGAATCCCTGAGGTGACATCAACAAATCCACCCATCAGTCCATATCGAATTCCGTCTTGTAGCAGATCCTGATTGCGATTGAGATGTGTGGGCACAAACACAGATTGTGGCAATTCCGTGCGCTTTAGCAGTTGAAATAACACATCAAGCTTCGTATCATCATCGCCCACATGCAGATGCAACACGCCTGCCTTCCCGGACAGCAATCCACCTACCCTTGCTTCACTCGCTAACTCTGCTAGTTCATTCTCACTTGGATGGCTAGATCTCGTATCAGAAATCGCAATTTCTCCGACTCCAATTACTTTATTAATCAGTACAATGTCTGATCTCGGAGTGCCTGTCACCGTGCGCGTGGGCACTTGATAAGCCCCGCAGTAGATGTACGTCGAAATTCCTTCGAAGTCCAACGCTTCCGCTTTTGCTAATAACTCCCTAGTGGTGCGCGTCACGCCATCTGTCCCTAACACGCCGACGACGGTCGTTACGCCAGCTGTTGTAATATGACTAAGTGAAATTTCCGGAGTGCGATAATGGAACCCACCTTCCCCGCCTCCTCCAGCCATATGCACATGTTGATCCAACAAACCAGGAAACATGTATAAGCCAGAGGCGTCCACTTCGTCAATTTCGATACCTGTACCATGTAGGGATAGGTTTTTTCCCACAGCGATGATTTGTTGCCCACCAACTAATACATCCATTATTCCGCGTGGTTTAGGCGAATATAGGTTGGCGTTGCGAATTAATGTTAAGTGTGACATATGAGCGCCCCCTCATCACTTTGATTTTTCCCAGTTGGTGACGTATCCATCTAACGCGTGGTGCAATTCCTGTCCGATTCTTTCATACGCTTCATCGTTCAAGTTTGCCAAAGACACCCGAATCGACCAAGTAGGGCCATGAAATCCTCCACCGTTTAAAAGCACAATGGAAGAGACTTCTGCTAATCGAAAAAGGATGTCCAGTGGTTCATAGTTAGCCTTTAAATAGCGCGCAAAATCGTCGCCATAATGATTGGTTGCCCACTCCATCAAATCAAACTCCGTATAATAGTCTGCATCATGTTCCAACTTCGGAATTGGCAACTCTAATCCATCGTATAATATCGCCATTCGGCGTCGACAAATAGTTTTCGTTAATTCTTGATATTGATTACCCTGATCAAGCAAGGCGAATGCGGCGAACAATGCCATTTGCACCTGCTGAGGCGTAGATAACCCCGCTGTGTGGTTCATTGCCACTTGACGACTGTCTGCTACTAGTCTGTCCATAAATCGCAGCTCTACAGGTTGCTGTGATAAAGAAGCATAGCGCGAATTGAGCGCTTCTATTTGATCACGCGGCAATTGTCGCAACCGCTCATCAAACACGTTGCGTTGATGAATAGCCACCACGCCTAACCGCCATCCAGTCACACCAAAATACTTGGAGAAGGAATAGACGCCGATCGTATTAAATGGCAACTCAGCAAGTAGTGAATGAAAGTGATCCACGAAGGTTCCATACACATCATCTGAAATGATCATTAATTGCGGATTGTTTTTCTTCACAATGTCAATTAGCACTTGTACCGAATCAGGCGCCATTGCCACAGACGGCGGATTACTTGGATTCACTAAAAATAACGCTTTGATGCTAGGATCTTCTAATTTTTTCAATTCATCAAGCGGATACTGCCACGTGTGCGCCCCTTTTTCATCAATTCCATTTGCTCTTATCTCCACCACTGTAAACTGATAACGATCCAACTGTGGGATTTCGAAATAGGGAGGAAAAATAGGCACCATAATCGCCACCTTGTCCCCACGGGACAACAACTGATTCGCGAGCAGTGAGTCAAATATGTAACACATACCTGCGGTGGCACCCTCTACGGCAAATAAATCAAATTCCTCAGCCAATCCTTGTCCCTCAAACAACGCCTTTTGCAAAAATTCACGAACCACCTTTTCTACATACCCGAGCATTCGATCTGGTGTCGGATAGTTGTCGCCAATGATCCCATCCACTAACTCAAACACCCATGAGTCAGCGTCAAATCCCAGTACATTTGCGCCATAATCTACCACTCGCCTGAGCAATTCCACCCCTGGCAGTGATGAATTCCGGGCAATAAAGGTGGTGATCCGATCAGCAATGCCCTGCTTGTCAGGCTGCCCGGCAAGATCACCTTGATTCCAAACTCTACGACTTTCAGATACAGCAAATTGACCCAATGTAAAAAACGCTTCTCGTGGAGTGGCCGCCACCCAATTGGGATTGCCACGCCCTGCGTTAAGCATCGCCTTGGCACTTTTTTCTTCCTGTTCTTGTGCTAAACTGATCAATTTGTTCTTAAACTCAAACGGACTGATTTGCTCATATGCACGTTCTGTATCCAATGATATTCCTCTAAATTGTGCCAATTCCATCATCCATTCTGCTCCAAATGGTGGGAAAAGGGTTGGCCTACCTTATACAGGCGGAACCAACCCTATTGCGGGTGTGAATACAACATGTGTCTACGGCGATACTAACGAATCCCAAACCCCGTCAAAAAATGGTTAGTTTGAATGACGGGCTAAGTGCGGAACATTCGCGCGGTGGTATTGTAGCCAAGGGATAGTGACAAGTTTGACATTGTCAAATAACATGTCCCTCTCCTTGATAATCTCCTCAAAATGAGGATTGTCAAGGGCTGCACCACGAAACGTAAATGCTTCGTTATGGTTCATCGTATGCTGATTGGCCATGCTGATCCCTCCCCTTGTCTTGGTTTCCCCTATTTCGTCACAGATGATACTTGATTCTTACTGATTAATGCTCTTTTCCACCAAAGCTTTTACCTGTTCTTGATCATCAAGTTCTAAAACTTGTACTGCCAAATTTCTCATACGATCGCTGGACAAACTACGTATGAGTTCACGGGTAGGCAAAACCGATGAGGAACTCATGCTAAACTCGTCCAGTCCCATACCTAACAGAATCGGGATCGCAATCGGGTCACCAGCCAGTTCGCCACACATGCCCACCCACTTCCCTTGCGCATGTGCAGCATCAATAACCCACTTCAGTAAGCGCAACAGTGCAGGATGGTAAGGCTGATACAGATAGGCAATTTTTTCGTTCAACCTGTCGCAAGCCATCGTGTACTGAATCAGGTCGTTCGTCCCGATCGAAAAAAAGTCCACTTCCTTAGCCAACACATTTGCCGCAATGGCGGCTGCGGGAATTTCCACCATTATCCCCACTTCAATGTCAGGATCAAACGGTATATTTTCCGCACGCAACTGCTCTTTCACATGCTCAAGAATTTGATTAGCCTGCCTCACTTCAGCCAAAGTAGCAATCATCGGGTACATGATCTTCAGGTTGCCATAGTGACTGGCTCTGACAATGGCACGAAGCTGAGTTTCAAACAAGTCTGTCCGATCAAGGCAGAGACGAATAGCTCTATATCCTAAAAATGGGTTAATTTCTAAAGGCAGACCCAAGTAGGGCACTTGTTTATCCCCACCGATGTCCAACGTACGGATAATAACTGGTTTTCCGTCCATCGCTGACACCACTGATTTATAGGCTTCAAACTGATCCTCTTCACTAGGCTCAAAATTACGATTCATGTAAAGAAATTCTGTGCGAAATAAGCCGATTCCCTCCGCCCCATTGTCAATGACGCCAAGTATGTCATCGGGGGTACTGATATTTGCCCCCAACTCTACGGTGACTCCATCAATAGTGGTGGTGGGTAAACCTAAAAGCGCTTCCAAGGTTGCTTTATGTTGTATGAAATGTTTTCTTTTTTGTTCATAGTTTGAAATCTCTTCGTTCGTGGGGTTAACAATCAATTTGCCATCTATACCATCTACAATCACCTGTGTACTATCTTGCACATGCACAATAGCATCCTTCAACCCCACCACCGCAGGCAGGCCGATGGATCGAGAAATAATTGCGGTATGAGACGTGCGCCCGCCAACTTCTGTAACAAATGCAAGAACGTGCTCTGAATTTATTTGCAACGTATCAGAAGGTGCCAAATCATGGGCTACCAGAATCACCGGTTCCTCAGGAGATATCACTTCTGTTCCGAATTCACTTTCCAGTAAATGTGCAAGCACCCGATCACTCACATCACGGATATCGGCAGCACGTTGGCTGATATATTCGTTGTCCATGGCTCCAAAAATCGCCACCAATTGCTGCGTCACAGCCTGCAATGCCGCTTCAGCATTTACCACGTCTGACTGTATTTGACCCATTACCGCGTCAAAAAATTCTGGGTCTTGCAAAACCAATTGATGAGCCTCAAAAATTTGCGCATTTTTTTCCCCGAGTCTCGCTTTAGCCTCACTGAAAACCTGCTCTAATTCGCGCAATGACGCTGCCACGGCTGACTTAAATCGATTTTGTTCATCGGCTACATCCACGTCATGACGAACCGTCACGTGATCGTCCCGTTTAACAAAGACCCTTACCTTACCCACCGCAATTCCTGGAGAAGCTGCAATCCCTGAAAACGAGAGGCTCGCCATTAATTAAACCTCCCTTTCTGTGATGATTTTCTCTAATGCAGATACCGCTGCCTCTTCATCGGGGCCTTCTACTACAAGATTCACCTCTTGTCCGCGTGCAATCGCCAGCGATAGCACACCCAAAATACTCTTGGCATTTGTCAGTTTTTCACCTTTCCCCACCCTAATATCGCTTTGAAATGCAGATGCTGTTTTCACTAACACCGATGCAGGGCGAGCGTGTAATCCTTCTTCCAATTTCACTATCAGCGTTTTCTTAATCATTTTCTCGCCCTCAATCAGATACTTTTCTAATTTGATAGGCCTCTTGCGCGGCAGCTATCACATCTGCTTGCGATTGCCCCATACTGGCCGCAACTGCAGCGGAGATGATACCTTCCACGAGCGGCGCATCCACAATCGCAGCGCGATGACGAACTGATGGCGGAGCAAGTTCTAACGCCATCTGGCAATTCATATAGGCACTGCCTAGATCAAAGAACAACAAGATAGGGCTATCCTCAGGACATTCCTGAAGTTCATTGACAATCGCCGTTGCAGACGTGCCCAGTTCTTCCGCCAAACCTGCAGCTGCAACGATGTGAACGGTACTTCCAGCCATCTGGGCGGCTATCTGTACAAGCCCTTCTGCCAATTTACGGCTATGAGACACAATTACAAGACTAACGTTGCCCATGGTACAGCCTCCACCCCTCCCTCATGAACGTTTGCTAGTACTTCAAAAAACAAGCCGCTTGATACGCTGCCTGGATCACAAGTTCCAGCGCTGCGTGCACCCAAATAGGCAGCCCTGCCCTTTTTCGCCACCTTGTCCCGCGTGTCAAGTGCTGCTTCACGAACGATTGAAACTACCTGTTGGAAAGCCCCAGTCTCCGGATGTGTTTGCAGAAATACGGTTGCAGGTTCCCAGACATCCAACATCGTTTTATCGCCCAATTGCGCCTTTCCACGCTCCATAATTCCGCTTTTTGCAGATAGGAGCCCTTCCAACAACACTTCGTCTTCCACCGTTTTAAAATTCTTCAATACACCGCCAAGTTTCAAAAATACCGTCCCATACAACGGGCCTGAAGCACCACCCACATTCCCGAGCAGTGCCATCGCCACCGTGCTGCAAGCGCTTCCCAGATCAGTAGGCAACTGCGCCAGCAGCTGCTGATTAGCCACTTTGAAACCCCTTGCCATGTTGGTGCCGTGATCCCCGTCGCCAATTCGATTGTCTAAGTCATTAAGCGTGTCTTTAAGGAGATCTACCCTTTCTGCAAAATCGCTGATAAAGTCAAAAAACTGTTGGAGGCCAAATCCCATTTGAATCACCCTTCCATATGCGGCCATGCAGGTGCAGAAGTCGGAGCATCAAGATATGTTTTCAATTCATCATCCAACTTAAGCACGGACAGTGAAAACCCTGACATTTCCAAAGAAGTCATGAACTCACCCACCAATGTCTTGTGTACCTTCAGACTTTTTGCCTTTGCTACCTCAGCAACATGAAGGTTGGCAATGAAAAGCTCACTGAGTGGAGTGGCACCCATACCGTTGACCATTATGGCCACCTCCGCGCCAGCTTCTAACGGCATATCTGCGAAAATTTTGTCCAACAAATAATCCACCGTCTCCGTGGAGGATTGCAGTTGTATCCGTTCTATTCCCGGCTCTCCATGAATGCCAATGCCAACTTCAACTTCAGTTTCCGTCAAATCAAAACTCGGTTTACCATTTGCAGGCACAGTACACGGGTGAAGTGCCATCCCCATACTCCTAACATTCTCCACTACTTTCGCGGCCACCCGTTGAACTTCTTTTAAGGACAACCCTGCCTCTGCCGCAGCACCAGCAGCTTTATGGACAAATACGGTTCCCGCGATTCCACGCCGTCCGACAGTGTACGTGCTGTTTTCCACAGCTACATCGTCACCTACCACCACCTGTTCGACCTCAATTCCCTGTGCACGTGCCATATCTGCAGCCATTTCAAAATTCATTACATCCCCTGTGTAATTTTTAATGATTAGCAGCACGCCTTTTCCCTGATTCACCGTCTTAATGGCCTCCAATACCTGATCAGGTGTCGGTGAAGTAAATACTTCGCCAGCCACTGCACCGTCCAGCATTCCTTTTCCCACAAAGCCAGCATGAGCAGGTTCGTGTCCACTACCGCCACCACTGACCAACCCTACCTTTGCCGACAAAGTGCTGCGCACAATCACCTGTGTGCCTTCCACTCTGATAAGACTGGGTATGGCGGCCGTTAACCCATTTAGCATCTCATTTACATAATTATCTACATCATTTACAAGCTTCTTCATTGAATAATTCCTCCCTAAAATTGGTTTAGTCAAGGAGCGTCAAATCGCCTAAATAGGAAAAAAACCGCAACAACCCTAAAATTTAAGAGTTCTGCGGTTCTCCGATTTGATCGCAAATTAACTTTTAATTAGTATTATTCAGAAGACGTTGAATGTCAAGTAAAATAATCTCATGTTTAGTTAATACATTAGATGAGCTTGCGGAGTTCTTCCGTTGTGTCATGAACATGTGTAACAGTTGCAGATAATTCTTCAAGTTGTGCCGCTTGTTCCTCACTGGCCGCCATCCCATCTTGCACTGCTAGTTGGATGTGTTCAATCTCTTGCGTAATCTCGTTCACCTTATTATTGACTTGCTTGGACGAATCCCTCACCATTTGCGAAAGACGACGAATTTCATCTGCAACCACTCCAAAGCCACGCCCGAGATCCCCCGCTCGTGCCGCTTCGATTGCTGCATTTAAGCCCAGCAAATTAGTTTGCGCCGCGACTTCAGACACTAACGTATTGATCTGTACCAGCGCTTTTGCATTGTCATTCAATTGATTGACAGCAGATGCAATCGCATCTACATTTTGGGCAAATGATGTCCCTGCATTCGCCAAATCATGAGCCAACGTATCCATGATCCCGACTTGATCAGTTAACCCCACTAAGCCATTGGCTAATTCCTCACCATGAGACACTTTCATCACGACAGAAAGAATCCCCTTGAATTCCCCTTGTACAAATATAGGTTCTGCACTGGCATGATAAGGAAATCCAAACAATTCCGGGTTACCATCCTGTTGAATCAGTCGCCGCTCTTTCCATGCTCTCGCCGACAGCATGCCGGAAAATTGAGGCTGGCTCATTTCACTCCCTACGTCGATTGGAAAAGGAAAATGAGCAACTTTTTTGATATGCGTTACTGTCCCCGATTCATTAGTTAACGCAACCAATGAATCTGTCGATGAGACATTAACAATCGTATGAAATAACCAGTCAGCATCAAATCCTCCCGCGCTACTCACTACTTGTTGCCCATTGGCAACCCCGTAATTCTTTACATCTACTCCGGCAATATGTCCCATTAACCAATTTTGTAAAAATTTAAATGTCTCGATGCCAACGCCTGACTCTCCACTTTTCAACTTATCCCGAATTTCCAGCGCCTGGCGAATCAGGTTTTTGTGAATTTGCTTATGTTCCTCAAGGTTTTGTACCCCTGTGCTCTCCATAAATGCTTCTTCATCCGCAAAATGATTGGCACCATATTTCAATAAGTCTTCAAGCACCTTCAAAACTTCTGATGCTTCGCCTTTATTTTTGAAAATAGAGTACATCCGGTTAATCAGGTTAACAAGTTGTTGATGTTCCTTATCCATTTCGGGAATTCCTGTCAAAAATTTACCTGATAAATCTAAATATTTTTCTTCCGCCCCCATCACTTGCC
Organism: Bacillota bacterium; assembly: GCA_021846145.1. The sequence goes on along the minus strand of JAJZCJ010000002.1, from coordinate 10,136 downwards.
ATCCCCTCTTTTATGCGTATCAACCTGTATGATGTGATCGACAAATCGTTAGCAAATCCTGACCGAATTTCTCCAGTTTCATTTCACCGATGCCTTTGACACCAAGCAATGCCTCACGATTCAACGGACAAATCGACGCTAGTTCATGCAACGTGCGATCTGAGAAAATCACATAAGGAGGTATTTTTTCTCGCAAGGAAATGGCCTTGCGCCAAGCGCGAAGTTGTTCAAACAACGTGCTGTCCACTTGATCCGCTGAAGCTTTTTGTTGTATTTTTATCATCACTTTGGCTTGTTGTTTAAGAATCGGAACAGCAGTGGAATGAAGTTGAACCACCGGATATTTGCCTTCCGTTAGCTTCAGATAACCATCTGCAATTAATGTGTGAATAAGCCCCATAATTTCCTTCTCGGGTTTCTTGCTCATTACGCCATAAGTGGGTAACTGATGAAGATCAAGCGCGAGAATACGTTTGTCTTGCGACCCTCTTAAAACGCCCGCAATCATTTTTACACCAAATCGCTCTTTCACACGCACCACACAAGAAAAAATTTGTTGAGCCGGGATCGTTACATCCTGAACATCAAAAGCTTGGTTGCAATTGCTGCAGTTTTCACAGCTTTCCACTGCACTCTCGCCAAAATAGCGCAGCATATGAGCCCGCAAGCACTTGGTCGTGCGACAATAATCTATCATCCCCTGCAACTTTCTGTATTCTACAGATTGTCGACTATTTGCAGATTGCTCGATCAAGAATTTCTGAGTTTGCACATCTTGAGGACTAAACAGCAAGATACATTCCCCTTTGTCCCCGTCTCTCCCTGCACGACCCGCCTCTTGGTAATATGATTCTAAGTTTTTTGGCATGTTATAGTGAATCACGAATCGTATATTAGATTTGTCAATACCCATTCCAAACGCATTGGTGGCTACCATTATGCGCGTTTCATCATATAAAAATTGTTCTTGGTGATTGCTTCGTTCAGCATCACTAAGTCCTGCATGATACCGTCCGACTGCAATCCGCTTCTTTTTTAAAAATTCATATAGCCCGTCTACTTCCTTGCGCGTCGCAGCATAAATAATGCCCGCTTGTTGGGGGTGATCGGCTAAATACTGCCATACAAAATCTTTCTTTACTTGACCAGAAATTACAGAAAACGTTAAATTCGCTCGATCAAACCCCGTAACCACCACATTGGGAACTCTCATTTCGAGAATTTGGATAATGTCCTCCATCACCTCCGGTGTGGCTGTCGCTGTCAATGCGCTGATAACAGGTCGATGGTCAAATTTTTGTAAAAGTGGTGCAATGGCGCGATAGCTAGGTCGAAAGTCATGACCCCATTGGGACAGACAATGCGCCTCATCAATTGCCACATGATCGGGCTGCAGGTGATTTAGCCAAGCAAGAAACGCTGCCGAGTCTAAGCGTTCGGGCGAAACATAGAGTAAGTGGTATGCGCCTTGCTCCACTTGCCGCATGCGTGCCTTTAGCTCCGATGACGTCAGTGTGCTATTGATGTAGGTAGCCGCTATCCCCAAATTATCTAATGCATCCACTTGATCCTTCATCAGTGAGATTAACGGCGAAATCACTAACGTCAGATGTGAAAAAATCAGGGCAGGTATTTGATAACAGATGGATTTGCCCCCACCAGTGGGCATGATACCCACTGTGTCTCGACCTGCCAACACGCTGCGAACAATCTCATCCTGTCCCGATCGAAACGCTTCATAACCATAGTATTTTTTTAAGATCTCCTGTGCCATTTGAAATCGATCATCTACTGCAGGCATCAACCAAAGCTCCCCTATTGCAAATCACGATCAGCCTTACATCTATGTTAACAAACAAGCAAGCTTGGGTAAATACAAAATATTAATAGCCGTCAATTTATAACAAAAATGAGTGATATCCTTCACTGTTATGAGCACAACTATACGTGGTTGCAAAATGATACGTCTGCAAATCAGAATTAAAAGTGGCACAGTGGGTGCCACTTTTGTGGTTCCAAAAGCTCAATATAGTGTTTCTATTTCAACACCATGCCCCTATGATGCTGTGCCAATCCATCGATACACCCTTGTTTCATACGGACGCAATGTAATTTCTTGGAGTTGACCCGATTCTTCCATGACATCATAATTGGCAATCACTAATTCAGTCTGACCGAGGAGAAACTCTTCTGGTATGATAAATTTAGGTGTTCCTGCAAAAAAATTATTGATCACAATCCACTTTTCTTCATCAAGTGTTCGGGTATACGCATAGATTTCTGGGGACGTCGCCGTGATTAATTCGTATTTGCCATACACCAATATCGGATGATTTTTGCGCAAACGTATCAGCCGCTGGTAGTAGTGATAAATCGAGTCCTCATCATTTAATTCTCGCTCAACATTAATAATTGAATAATTTTGATTGACTTTAATCCACGGTTGCCCCTTAGTAAAGCCAGCGTTGACGTCGTCATTCCACTGCATGGGGGTACGGGCATTATCTCGCCCTTTCGCATGAATGGCTTTCATAATCGATTCAGGATCTTCCTCGCCGTCAATTACTCGTTCTTGCCAAAGGTTATGAATTTCAACGTCGTGATAATCTTCTATCGAATCAAATTTAACATTAGTCATACCGATCTCTTCCCCTTGATATACAAAGGGTGTACCTTGTTGCATGTGCAAAAACGTCGCCAACATTTTGGCAGACTGCACACGATATTGATCGTCGTTCCCCCACCTTGACACGGACCTAGGTTGATCATGATTGTTTAAATACAGGCTATTCCACGCCCGATCATACAGTTCCACCTGCCACCTAGTCATAATGCTTTTGAATTTATCCAACGTCCAAGGAATGATATCCCATTTACCTCCCTGTCCCGAATCCATATCGCTGTGTTCAAATTGAAAAACCATATTAAGTTCTCGGCGCTCGCTGCCCGCATACAACAATGCTTGCTTTGTCGTCACTCCGCCTGTTTCTCCCACAGTCATTGTGTCATAGTGATCAAGCACCTGTTCACGCATTTCAACTAAATAGTCATGAACGTGAGGGCCATTTTCAACATATGGTCCTCCCCATCCATAAATTTGACCTGAATTCACGAGTACAGACGGCAATTCAGGAACTTTGGAGATCATATTGATCACATCCATCCGAAATCCATCGATCCCTTTTTCAAGCCAAAATTTCATAATTTCATGAACATGACGGCGCACTTCTGGATGATCCCAATTTAAATCTGGCTGTTTCCTGCTAAATAAATGCAAATAGTACTCATTAGTGTGCGGGTCATATTCCCATGCTGATCCTCCAAACACAGACACCCAATTATTAGGTTCGCGACCGTCTTTGCCTGGCCGCCAAAAATAATAATCACGATATGGATTGTCCGTTGATTTTCGCGATTCTATAAACCACGGATGCTCATCTGATGTATGATTGACAACAAGATCCATAATTAAGCGCATACCTCTTGCATGTATTGCCTGTAGCATTTCTTCAAAATCAACCATCGTACCATATTCTTCTGAAATTTCGAAATAATTACTAATATCATATCCATTGTCATCATTCGGTGATTGATAAATAGGGCAAAGCCAAATTACATTGATCCCCAAATTCTTGAGATAATCTAGCCGCTGCGTAATTCCCCGCAGGTCCCCAACCCCATCCCCATTGCTATCCATAAAACTACGAGGATAGATTTGATACACTACCGCTTCTTTCCACCATGATCGATCCATTGTAAGCTCATCCTCTTTTCATTTTTTCACTATTATAATAAAAGCAACTATCGGAACAAGCGAGTCAAGAAAAATTTCATCATTATGATAGCTCATTCAACTGCCGTTCGACAACTCCTATACTTTTTCTATAATTGTCGATGAAAAAATAAATTGACGGCATGTTACACATGTGTTACTTTTGTTATGAAAAAAGCATGAAATCGATATCATTATTTTTTTCAGTTTAACCAAATGGAGTTGCCGAAATGATGAAAGTTACTATGCGCACTATTGCCACTCAGGCAGGAGTATCAGTTCCTACTGTTTCCCGCGTCCTGAATTCTCCTGAGCGCGTTAAGCCAGAAACACGTGAAAAAGTCATGCATGTCATTCGCACGCTTAATTTTCGTCCAAATGCCATTGCCCGCAATTTAAGAGTTCAACAGTCTCGAACAATCGGTGTGATCATTCCCCAGATCAGAGACTATTTTTTCAATGAACTCTATCAAGGTATTTACAACGCTGCAACTGAAAGCGGATTCAATATTCTGCTCTACGACGCACAACTCGACCCAGAACGAGTGATGGAAGGATTCGCATTCTTAAAACAGCAACAAGCTGAAGGAATTATATTTTCTAGTTCCTATATATCCAAAGAGTATTACTCGATGATTGCACGTGTAGGTTTGCCTGTCGTTCTCACGCTGACAGAGAGTCCGTGGCACGATCTTCCAGCTTTTAAGGTGGATGAACAGAAGGCTGCTTTTGATGCGGTGGCTTATATGGTGGCGCGTGGGCATCGTAACATTGGCTTTATCTCGGGTCCACTGCAATCGACCATTGCTGGTAAACACCGCTACGACGGTTACATGATGGCAGTTCAACACTACCAGCTTCCATTTCATAAAAATCTAGTCGTGTTTGGCGATTTTCGCTATGAAAGTGGCTATCGAGCCATGGAATCTCTCCTGCACCATGCCAGTACAAAAACCATCACTGCTGTCTGCGCTGCTAGTGACGAAATGGCTATCGGCGCTATGCGAGCCATTTATGACCACCACCTGCGCGTACCGGATGATATATCCGTCATCGGCTTTGATAATCTCTCTATTGCTGACATGGTTACGCCAAAATTAGCTACCGTCGCTCAACCTTTTATTCAAATCGGCTACGAAGCAGTCAAAGCACTCATCACAAAAATAGAGGGGGGAGGAACTCAAGTGAGTAACGGCACACACAATCTGCCACACCGGGTCGTCAGTCGCGAATCGGTAGCCACCTTGTCCTGTGATGATTCATAGATGTACTGTCTATTTCATTCATCATGAACCATCGCATTCTTTACAAAAAACTCCGGGAGGTTATATCAATGAAGAAATCTTTGCTTGTATCCATGTCGGTTCTGTCCGCCAGTGCGATGTCACTGACTGTTATGGCAGGGTCAGCTTTTGCATCTTCTAAACACAGCAGTGCCGTGACCACCATTGATTGGGCAGCTTCTCCAATTTCCAATGTCGGTATCCGTAAAGCCTTGATTCAACTTTTTGAAAAATCACACCCCACTATTCGCGTCAAATTAACTTCGCAACCAACAAATACAGACACCAACAGAGCCTCACTTGCCACCGAAATTTCCGGCGGTTCCCCCACACCAGACGTATTTATGGGTGACGTGGTGTGGCCAGGTCAATTTGCAAGTTCGGGATTAGCACTGGCTCTGAATAAATATTTGCCAACGTCCTACTTTTCCACGTTCGCCCCCGGACTCATCAAGGGTGCCACTTACAAAGGCAAAGTATACGGCGCACCATTCTTCATGGACGCCGGATTCCTCTACTATCGAAAAGACCTTTTGGCAAAAGCACATTTACCCGTCCCAAAAACGTGGGAACAACTTGCAAATGATTCGAAGGTGCTACTCAATAAAAATTTAGTTAAATATGGATTTGTTTGGGAAGGCGCTTCTTATGAAGGCTTGACATGCGACTGGATGGAATACCTGACAGATGCAGGTGGCCAGGTATTTAATGCAAGCGGCAAACCTGTGATGAATTCGCCCGCCGCAGTAAAGGCACTTAGTTTCATGCGCTCATTGATCACCTCCGGAATTTCACCAACATCCGTAACCACATTCCAAGAACCGCAAGCCATGAACGTATTTAATCAAGGCGATGCCGCCTTCTTGAGAAATTGGGACTATGCTTGGTCCAACTCACAAACCAAGGGTACCAACGTAGTAGGTAAGGTCGGTGTTGTGCCAATGCCAACTTTTGCAGGACAAAAATCACCTGGCTACGGAACGGTCGGCGGCTGGAACCTTTACATTAATCCACATTCCAAGCACATACAGGCTGATCTTACCTTCATCAAATGGATGACCAGTGTCCCTGCGCAAACTATATTGGCTTCCAAATATTCAGAAATTCCCACTAACAACCAAGTGCAACATGATCCAAAAATCAAAAAACTAAACCCGGTGCTTGCAATTGTCGGCAGTGAACACTTGGTTCCACGCCCAAGTCAATCGCCAAATTACCCGAAAGTCTCAAGCGCGATTTACCAAAATATAAACGCTGCACTAAGTGGGCAAGTGTCTGTCAAGACAGCGTTGAATAATGCAAACAGCCAACTGGCTGCATCCTCTAGTTCATCTTCTCTCTAAATTGCTTAGTAAATAGAAAAGGTGGGAACAAAATCCCGCCTTTTCTAAAACCATAAAGGAGCGATTTCCTTGCGAACACACACAAGCCGCTTGGACCGTAGCTATAAAATTGCCGGTTATACCATGGTCGCCCCGGCTCTGTTTTTCGTCGCCTTGGTGACGTTATTCCCGATTGGCTATTCCATTTGGATGAGCCTCAACAACATTCAGTCCAGTCAAAATGGATTCCATTTCAGCTTTACTGGTTTGAACAACTATAAAATTGTTTTTAACAGTTCATTGTTCTATCAAGCACTTATTTTCACCATTGTTTACGCTATCGTGACCGTGGTTGTTGAATTGATCCTTGGCCTTCTCGTCGCACTTGCGATCAACCAGCCCATTAAAGGCAGAGGGGTTGCCATTGCGGTGATGCTGATTCCTTGGACGCTGATTACGGTTATATCTGCACAGATGTGGGGCTATATCTACAATGGAATATACGGTGTACTTGATTATCTACTGCAATCCCTACATCTGATCAACTCATCCATAGTCTGGCTCGGAATACCAAATTTAGCCACTATTTCTATCATGATCGCTGATATATGGAAGACCACTCCATTTGTAACCATGATTTTGCTGGCTGGACTGCAACTCATTCCAGCAGATTTATATGAAGCAGCAAAAATAGACGGTGCTGGAGCATTTCGAAGTTTTTTTAGTGTCACCTTACCACTCTTGAGGTCAAGTTTAGCACTTGCGGCATTATTTCGAATCCTACAAGCGTTCGGTCTATTTGACCTGCCCTTTGTATTGACAGGTGGGGGGCCTGGCACGAGTACCATGTCTATTGCCATGCTCGCCTATAAAGCCATTTTTAATGACTTTGAATACGGTCCTGGCACGGCAGTGGCAGTTATTACTGTCATTATCATTTTAATTATGTCATTAATTTCCATTAAAGCATTCCGGGCTCAGGTAGGAGATGTCGAAGAATGAGCAAAGCACAGATGTTAACTAAAAAATGGATTGGTTACGTTGTTTTGATACTAATGCTACTTATAATCATTGCTCCGTTTTACTGGATGGTCATTACTTCATTTAAGGGTAACAATGAAATCACCGCCAATCCACCAACACTTTTCCCTATCCATCCCACATTGACTCAATACAGTCAGACATTCAACCAATTTGGATTTGGAGTCTATTTCAGAAACAGTTTGATCGTCTCGATCATTTCCACCATCGTGGTGGTACTTCTCGCATCATTTGCAAGCTACTCCATTGCCAGACTTCCTATTCGTGGCAAAACGTTCATCATGGTAACATTGTTAATCATTTCCACTTTTCCACAGGTCAGCGTCATTTCACCCCTTTTTGTCTTAATGGAACGCCTAGGTTGGCTCAATAGCTATCAAGCACTCATTATTCCATATGTCGCCTTCAACTTGCCTTTTGCTATTTGGATCATGCGTACGTATTTTGCCGGCATTCCCCGGGAATTAGACGAAGCCGCCCGTGTCGATGGTGCCGGAGTACTTACCACTGTTTTTCGGATCATTCTGCCACTATCTACACCAGGACTATTTACAGGAGCCATTTTTACTTTTGTCGCATGCTGGACCGAATTCTTTTTTGCGCTCGTGTTTAATACAGACAATTCATTTCGTACAATACCCGTTGGTATCGCACTATTTGGAGGACAATTCACGATCCCTTACGGAACCATTTTTGCCGCCTCTACCGTAGCTGTAATGCCCATTGTAATTCTCGTGCTGATCTTTCAGAAATGGGTAGTTGCAGGTCTTACTTCTGGAGCGGTCAAAGGTTAAGTAGGGTGGGATCACATGGATGATGAGTGGCTAAAATTCTTGTCCGCGAACTTTAGCAAATACCATAGTGTCCCTGAGATTGCCTGTCACATCAAGTGTATCACTGCGAAGAATTCCTTCCAATCGAAACCCAAGCCGTTCTGCAATTCGCATACTGCGAATGTTATTTGCATCACAACGAATTTCCAGACGATTAGCAGACAACTGTTTGATGACGAAGTCCATAACCCCTTCCACCGCCTCCGTCATCAACCCTTTGCCGCTTTGGGACGTGCGAATCCAATATCCAATTTCAAACTTTTTCACCATCCAATCGATGCGATGAAGTCCACTAGCACCTATGAATTCACCCGTTTCTTTGTGAAAAACATGTAGTCTCATATCCGCGCGCTCCAAAAATTTAATTCGGGCTAAGCGTACACTCTCTTCAGACTGTTCAACAGTCGGTGGTTGTTGAGCCCAAGGCATCCATGGCCGAAGCTCCTCGATGCTCTCTATTATCGCCGCATTGACCATCGCGCCATCCCCCCATAAAGGCGAACGGATGATTAGTTGCTCAGTTGCAAATTGTTCAGCAATTTCTATTAAAATGGGATGTGCACTCATTGTTTTTTGTCTCCTATCCTATTTTTTATCAGCGATTAAACTTTGCCACAAATAATACGTCGCATAGCTGCGCCACGGTGCCCACGCTTCAGCTAATTTCCTGATTTCTGCCTCTTTTGGCCGCTCTGCAAATCCATACAATTTTTGCAGCGCATTTTGCACGCCAATGTCGGCCGCCGGAAGCAAATCTTGCCTTCCCATGCCAAAGAGCAGAAAACACTCTATTGTCCACCGACCAATTCCCCGATGTATTATCAATTCTTCATAAACCTCGTCATCCGATAGATGCCAAAGTCGATCAAATTCAATCTTCCCGTCAGCTACTTCTCGTGCAAAATCAATCACATATTCAGCCTTGCGCTGGCTAAATGAATGCACACGGAGCTGTTCGTAAGACCAACTTGCCACCTTCTCAGGGTTCGGGAATACTGGTAACAAATTGCTATTCCACTCGACAAATTCGCCCCCTAGATCCACCAACCGATCCACTAATGTAGCCGCAAAATGCACGTTTAATTGCTGCCCGATGATGATTTTCACCATCGCTTCAAATAAATCCACATCTTGCACAGGGCGCAACCCGTATAGTTGTTTAATCAGCGGTGCCCACCTAACATCGTTGGACACTTTTCCATAAAATTCAGTCACATTGTAATCGGTGGAAAACATTCTTCGAACATGATTCCGAACCTCTGCCTGCATTTGTGCCGTTAAAGATGCTGGATAGGACAGGGTGAGTACCGGATCATCAACCGTACCCCCTCCAGATACCGTTATCGGGATAATTTCCGCACCCAATCTCATCGCCCTCGTATAGGACACAGTCTCCGGATCGAGCACCGTCACTTTTGAGGGACGGGACAGTGGCCGCAATAGCATCTTTTGAAAATCAAATGGCGCAGTGGGAGTCAAATAGTCAATCATGGCAAAATCCCTTTCACCTCACCTAAAAAATTGATTGTTTGGTTATAATCAGGCATAGATTGTTGAGCTCCAGATTTTTGCACAGAAATTGCAGAAGCTGCAGCCGCAAATTTTAATGCAGACTGAGCATTCCCGTGTTGCAGACGATATGCTGCAAAGCTTCCTACCATCGTATCTCCTGCTCCGGTAGTGTCAATAGGTTTGACTTGAAATGCGGGCTGATACACGACCTCCCCTGATACACCATTTATGAATACTGCTCCATTTTCCCCTAAAGTAATTAAGACTTCATTACAACCCCGCCCAATAATTCGCCAAGCAGACTGTATGGCATCTTGTTGGTTCTTGATATTGTTTCCACTTAGAAATGACGCTTCATGACGATTTAATACCA
>JAJZCJ010000135.1 GCA_021846145.1 Bacillota bacterium | reverse complement strand
GCCTGCGATGCGAAGGATCAACCGCGCAACGGTTTTACAATTTATCCGCGATCAAAGAACAACATCACGAATTGACATTGCACAAATGACCGGATTGAACAAAGCCACTGTTTCATACATTGTGGATGAATTAATCAGTGAAAAATGGGTACAGGAAATTGGCTACGGTTCATCGACAGGTGGCCGCAAACCGATGCTGCTGCGTTTTAATGCAAATAGTGCCTATGCTATCGGAATAGACGTGGAAATGGACATCGTAAGAACAGTTGTATGCAATACCCGGGGGGATGTAGCTTTTAAAAAGGAAGCAGATTTGCCGAAGTTTTCTTCCGAACTGCAAGGTAATTGGTTGAGTACCATCATCGAAGAAATAAAGTCCGCCATCACAGCGACACCGAAAAGTCCACACGGACTGATCGGTATCGGTTTGGCACTGCCCGGTCTCGTTAATTCGGAAACGGGCATCATCAGCACTTTGCCTAATCTATCTATAAAAGAATGGAACATTCGCAAAGCCGTTTTAGATGAGCTACAAATTCCTGTTTTTGTGGAAAACTCTGCCAATTGCGGTGCCTGGTCTGAATTTACACGAAATAAAAACAAAGATGATAATCTTGTTTTTATTAACGCGGGTGTAGGAATCGGGACAGGGATCATCATCAATGGTCGACTGTACAAAGGCAAGCAAGGAATCGCTGGTGAATTTGGTCATACCACCATTTTCCCAATGGGGCAACGCTGCGTTTGTGGTAATTACGGTTGTTGGGAAGAATACGCTTCGGAACGCAGCTTAATCAGATATATTATTGAAGCGGGTGGCGATGTTGAACAATTTGATGAGATCCCCAGATTGATTAATTTTATTTTGAATGAAGCGCATGCAGACAATCGATCTTATATACGAGCACTCAACACACTCGGTCAATACTTAGGAATTGGCATCACCAACATTATCAACGCACTGAGTCCGGATCGCATCAGCTTGGGAGGAACAATTTCCCAAGCAGCTACGTTTGTGTTACCGGAAATTGAGCGATTATTAAACTATCGCGTATTCACACCAAATCACCATACGCCAATTACCATTGCGGGTGTCAATTCAATTGCGATTGGCGCAGCAACATTAATTATCCAACAGATGCTTTTTGATCAAAGTGAGGTTGCCTTGTAAAATCCCCTATCTCTATCCTTTCACAGAACCTGCCAATAATCCTCGCACAAAATATTTGCCTAGCAAAATATATACCACCAAAGTTGGCAAAGAGACAAGTAACGCACTTGCCATCTGTACATTCCATTGGATCGTTTGACTACCAGCAATATTAACTAGTGCTACGGTAACTGGTTGATAAGGGGGATTGGTTAAGGAAACTGCAAATAAAAAGTTGTTCCAGACTTGCGTAAATTGCCAGATCCCAGCCACCACAAAACCAGGAATGGATAATGGTAGAATAATGTAGCGAAAGATCCCCCAGAAGCCGGTACCGTCAATTTTCCCCGCTTCCATCAATTCATTAGGAATGGCCACGTAAAAATTCCTAAAAATCAGCGTGGTAATCGGGATACCATACACGACATGCACCAATATCAACCCTGCAATAGTATTGTAAAGCCCAATTGAATCCATCACTCTCAACAACGGAATGAGTACACTTTGATAGGGAATGAACATGCCAAAAAGAATTAAGAAAAACAGCACATTAGATCCCTTGAATTTCCATTTCGACAATGCATACCCATTGAGCGACCCAAATATCGCTGACATAATGGTAGCAGGTATCGCGAGTTCAAAACTATTTCCAAAATTCGGCCCAAGTTGTATCCAAGCCGTTTTAATACTTGCAAAACTAATAGCAGAAGGAAGATTCCACATCTGTGTCAAACTGACATCTGCATTGCTTTTTAAGCTGGTGACCACCACCACATAGACAGGAACAAGGTAGATGAGGGCAATCACAATTAATGCGACGTAAATCAAGATACGAGCGCTGCGTTTCCAAGTGAGTTGACTCATGAGTTTTCCCCCTGACGGAGCGTAGAGATTAGATAGGGAACAATAAATGCAGCAATTAATAGAAGTAGTATCACCGCGATGGCTGCCCCTTGTGCAAATTCATTACCCTGAAATGTCGTCTGAAACATATTTAAGCTAGGCATGTCAGTCACGAAGGCTTGACCAGGACCCGTCATGGCATAAATCAATCCAAAAATTTTCAGTGAAGCAGCTGTTAAAATAATAATGATGGTCGTGGTGGTGGCTTTTAATTGAGGTAAAATAATTAAGAAAAAAATTCGCCACACTCCCGCTCCATCAATTCTAGCTGCTTCTTTAATCTCATCCGGAATACCGCGCAACCCTGCTAAGTAAACTGCCATGGCAAACCCAGACATCTGCCACACTGCAGCAATCAAAACCGAGAGTAATGCGATAGGAATGCCAATTTGAATTTGCCCAAAAGGAAAACTAAGCGCAATATTCGTACTTAAAAACCAACTTGGCAATGTTTTCCAACCAAACGCTTTCAGTATTAAATTCACACCTGTATTAGGATTAAGAATCCACGACCACACCACACCGGTCACCACAAACGATATTGCCATCGGAAAGATAAAAATACTTCGAAATATCCCTTCCCCTTTGACCTTCTGATCAACGAGCAGAGCAAGCGACATACCAACAATTATGCATAAAAGGATAAAAAGAACAGTAAACACAACAATATTTCGCAAATCAGATTGAAAACGATAAGTATTAAATATCGATGTGTAATTCAACAGACCGGCCAGCGAAAAATCAGGTATTAAACTGTTCCACTTTGTGAACGACACATAAACCGTCCAGCCAATAAAACCATATACAAATACGCCCAATGCGATCAGCGATGGTACCAATGTCGCCACCGAAGAAAAAGTATCCCAAGAAAATTTTCGCCGACGGACACTTCCGGTAATCATACCCTTCCTCCTCATTTTTTAAATAAATGAGACGATTCACGCAATGAATGAATCTGCGTGAATCGTCCTTGACAACTAATGATCAAGAAAGCGGATTGGTTTGTGCGGCATTTTGTAACGACGACACAAAATTATTCACATTATGATCGGTGACAAAAATCTCCATCGCATTGTTAAATGAATTAGTAAATCCAGGATTGACAGCGCCTTGTCCAATTACAAGCACCATTTTATCATGCTTATAAGACTGCATTGCTGAACGAGAGTATGCATCATACTTGGCTGGATTTGCATCAAGGCGTGGTGAAAATGTGCCTTTTAACGGATTGAAGATATCTTGCGCCTGCTTTGATCCCAATACTTTCAAGAAGTTGAGCGTTGATGCTTTGTCTTTCAGTTTGGAAGGAAGTCCAAACACATCAGACACTACTCCAAATACGCCCGTGGTCATCGGCGTGGGAGCCCAACCAAATCCGGTTTTCGGCTTCAAATGCAGAGTCGTAGTAAAGTAACCCTGTGCCCAATCGCCCATTACATTCATGGCCGCCTTACCTTGGGCAACTAATTGATCTGCCTGTTGCCAGTGCAGTGCAGAATAATCACTATTGGTGTAGCTCATCATTTTGACAAATGTTTGTGAAGCTTGTTTCACACCAGGACTATTCCACGCCAATTTTCCTGTCAAAAGCTGGTCGTATTTTTGCGGACCCACTGTACCTAAAAGCACATCACTAAAGAGTAGTGTGGCTTCCCAGTTGCCATGGTTCGCGAGCGCCAACGGTGTAATGCCGTGACTTTTTAATACAGCTGCATCATGGAAAAATTGTGCAAATGTTTTTGGTGCTGTCAAGTGATATTTTTTGAAAACAGAAGGGTTATACCAGAGCACATTGCCTCTTTGCATGTCAACAGGCACGGCATAGATATTGCCCTTAAAAGTAATCAAATTGAGTAATGGTTTTGGAAACACTTTATACCAACCTTGTGACTTGTAGAGACTATTAAGTGATGTCATGTCACCAGCTTGAACCCAAGATAGTAGCGAACCTCCTCCGGCATGTACCTGAAATGTTCCTGGTGGATTGCCAGCTTCCATGCGGCTTGCGAGCACCGCTTTCGCATTGGAGCCTGCTCCTCCTGCCACTGCCTCATTGGTGACTTTTGCGCCATGATATTCTTTTGTGTAGACGTTAATCAATGATTGGAGCGCTTTACTACTAGCCACACCTGTCCACCAACTGAAAATTTGCAAATCCCCTTGTGACCCAGTAGCGGCCATCGCGGGAAGTGATGCGGTCATGGAAAGCGTGACAAGTGCAGCGGCACCCACTGAAAACCAACGATTGCGAATCATAGATATTGACCCCCTGTGTGAATGTATCCTCTCAATGCGAACGCTTACAAGTTAATGCCACATCATCTTTATTTACTCAAATCCACCGTGACGGGCAACTTGGATTTTCAAATCAACCAAGTGCGCCAATTTTAAGGTGTAGTGTGGCAAAAAACCCGATTCGCGACCTCCAAGAGGCTTAATTTCGATATTAAACTATCTATCTTTGTTTTGCAATATTCAGATCGAAATTCAAACAAAAAAATAATAAGCAGGTCTAAAAACGACCTACTTATTTTAACTGTTCATCGAAGAACGTCTGATTACGCGTCACTACGTGATAACGGCAAATTTGCGATATAGATAAACCAGTTGGCATGACGACGTTCATCATATGATGCATCCAAAAACGAACGTTGAATATACGGAATGCGCGTCATTTTGGAAACATCTTGATAAAAAATCACATCTTTTTGCTCTTCCACAATCGATTCATTGACTCCTTCTTCAAACGTGGAAGGCACGTGATTCTTTTGTAGCGGAACCTGCTTCCCGCCAGTCCAAGCAGCATAAATTGCTGAAAACCGTTGAAAATGCTTTTTCTCGTCTCGGCGAATATCCTTTATGATCGCTTGGAGTGACGGATTAGGTGCCAATTCGAGCATCCGACTATACCGACGAATCGCTTGGTATTCGCCATTCACCGCTTTTGCAATTTCGTCAATCAGTGAACTACTTAGATCAGGATATCCATCGTTGTCATACGTTGCATAGGGAGTATCTTCTGGCATTGGATAACCAGAGATACTCCAATGGCTATAAGGGGTTTTATGCAGACTACCCTCATGTGCAATCGACATCGTATTCACTCCAAACTACTTTTTTCTCAGCATATGCCACACCTGATCCGCACGTGCCTAAAAATGGAGCGAATGCTACTGTCAACTTCTTGTGATCAGATCACCCATTGACCTTTTCTAAATAGCGCCACCGCAGTTTCATTTTCAAGAATACCGTCAAAAACAGCGTTTGCTGGAGGGATAGAACTTATCGATCTTGACGATGGTTCTTCCATACCAGGCTGCCTTGTATTCCAACTGCCGGACGAGTTCTGACCAACTGACATCCGCAATGGACTTCGCCAAGTGGTGATTTTTAATCATATTCTTGACCTGCAAACTTTCCAAACTGATCACTTGGTTCTCGCGAATCAGGTTCGTGGTGAGTTTGTGCAAGAAGTTTTGGCGGCTGTCGGCAACCTTTGCGTGAATTTTCGCCACTTTGCGTCTGGCCTTGTCACGGTTCTTGGAACCTTTTTGTTGTTTAGAAATAGACATAGCGAACACAACCGAAGGTTCGGGAGAGTAGTTGCGCTTGTTCTGCTGTTGGGTAAAAACGAAACCGATAGGCTTTAAAAATTTTCATGGTTACATTATAGAATATTGTGTGTAACGAAAAAAAATTTGCCTGACGGCAAGTGCCTTATATCCCCCATGGATCCAGGGGTTTTACGGCGCGTTTGATAATGTTCCAGTTGTTACTTGATGGCATTCAATACACACTCCCATTCATTGTCGTCATGGTTTCCAAATTTATTATAACGGAAATCGCAAACGAACAAATGTTGAAAAAAGTAAATATCTATAATAAAATAATAAAGTAGTCACTATTTATCAAAGGAGACAAGACAGAATGGCAGATGTAAGCATTAAGTTAATGGACAACGGCCCTTATTTGGTTTCCGGGAATGTGGAAGTACTAGATGCGGAAGGCAACAAATTCACGACGAATGAACACGTCGCACTTTGCCGTTGTGGTCATTCCAAAAACAAACCTTTTTGCGATGGCTCTCACAAGGAATCTTTTGAAGATGCCGCAAGAGCCAGCAAATCATGATCAATCGACAAAGGGCGTACCCGTAAAGGATAACGCCCTTTGTAACATCAATTTACGAAAAAACCAGTTTTCTCATATCCCCAGTATCTGCAAACAACTCATGCCAGCTTAACACTTCATTTAGTAAATGCGGTGTATGCCCACCCTTGCGTTCTGCTCTCGTAAAATAATCCCACATAGCATCCTTGTACAGCGGGTGAACAAGGTTTTGAATGATCACCCTAGCTCTCTCGCGCGGAGACAACCCCCGCAAATCAGCAATGCCTTGTTCTGTTACGATGACGTGGACATCGTGTTCCGTGTGATCCACATGGCTAACAAACGGCACGACGCTGGAAATCGATCCGCCTTTCGCCACCGATTTTGTAACAAAGATAGAAAGTGCCGCATTCCTCGCAAAATCCCCTGATCCACCAATGCCGTTCATCATGTGCGTCCCGCGTACATGTGTAGAATTGACGTTGCCATAGATATCTACCTCAAGCGCCGCGTTGATAGCAATAATACCCAAACGACGAATGACTTCCGGGTGATTAGAGATTTCTTGTGGCCGAATCACTACTTTGGACTTGTATTGATCAATGGACTGCAGTACATGTTTTAGCATCGTATCTGACAAAGTAAATGAACAAGTAGAAGCAAAGTCCACCTTTCCTGCATCAAACAGTTCAAATACAGCGTCTTGCATCACTTCGGTATAAATCTCTAAATGTTCAAATGACGACGCTTGCAGACCACTGAGCACCGCATTGGCAACAGAGCCAATGCCACTTTGGATAGGCGCTAGATTCTCAGGCAATCGTCCAAGTCTTACCTCATGCTCTAAAAATTCTAAAATGTAGTTGGCCATCATTTGTGTCTCTGCATCCGGTTTTGTGAGCAACGACGGTGCATCCAAGTCATGAGTCAAGACAATCCCCACAATGCGATCAGGATCACAAGGAATTGAACTGGTGCCAATGCGGTCTCTGGGAGCAATAACAGGAATCGGCTGGCGGCGCGGACGATCTTCCACTAAATAAATATCGTGTAGGCCTTCAAATGCTAACGGAATCGAAAGATTCAACTCGATGATGATTTTTTTTGCTTTTTCCACAAATACGGGCGAGTTCCCCACTGAGGTAGTCGGAATGATGCCACCGTCCTCCGTAATGGCTGCCGCTTCGATGATGGCAACATCTAATTCACCCAAAATTCCACTTCGCACCCACTCAGGGGTTTGACTCAGATGTTGGTCAATATACTGCACTTCCCCCTGATTGATGCGCTTTCTTAGCACCTCATCACTCTGGAAAGGGAGACGTCTTTCAATCAAATTATTAAAACTCAGCACCCGATCTGTCTCTGCAAGAGAAGCGCCTGAATAGAGATTGATTTTTAACGGTTCACCGGTTACCTCCAGCCGTTTGGCTAAGGCAATCGGGACCGCTTTTGCATCCCCTGATCTAGTAAATCCACTGACTGCCACTGTCATTCCGTCCTGAATGTATGACTGTGCCTTTTCAGCTGATATAATACGAGAGTACAGGCTAGCATTGCGAATTCTTTCCTCGTACACTGATATCACCTCCGCATTTGAAGGAAACGGTTTCATTTATTTTTATCAGAATATAGCAGTCACTTTTTGGTGTCAGCGATTCTTGACAGACACTCGTATTTCGCGACAGAATCAAAATAGCGGGGAGGAAATCACCATGGTCGACGGTTCTGTGTGGTTACAAATTAGTGCCATCCTTAAAGATCTATTGCCACCTGAGGCATCGATTGCGATCGCAGATGACAAGAAGTTTATCGATTATCTGCCCGGTGATTATGATATCCACATTGAACCAGGCAAAGAGATTCCATCAGAAAGCATCTCAGCAAGAGTAGTGAACCATCGTGCCAACATTGAATCATTGATGGATGCCACCTTATTTGGTTCACCTTATTTTGGAAAGGGATATCCATTTTTTCTGGAACAATCTTGGGGGGCAGTCACCGTCATTTATCCACCAGAGCAGACGCGAAAAGAATTGCCTTCAGGATTATTGGCACCCACTGCAACCTCCGACATTTTATCATTTGTGACTGGGCAAAAGGGCGAACTATGGCGGCCGGTGCCAGTGAATGAAATTGCCTTTTTAGAGAGCTTGTCAAGAAAACGTGGCTGCA
>JAJZCJ010000134.1 GCA_021846145.1 Bacillota bacterium | reverse complement strand
GTTTGATTACATAAACGTACCACATCTATGAGTAGGTGTGAAATAATATAACAAATTTAATATACCGTATGGTTACGTTGACGTTCAACTAAAGACTTTGCATAATTATATTAGTATCATCACACAACAAACTGAGAAGAAACATTATAGCAATAGGTAACACATGGGAGACTGTAGGTAAAAAAAGGAGAGGGAGTGTTTGAAGTGAAAGTAGCAGAAATTATGGTAACTAATGTGTATTCAGCAAGGGGATCAGATAATGTCCGAAGTGTTTTGGAGAAATTTGCTGAGTTTGGAATTGGTGGGATGCCAATCGTGGATAAGTCTAATCATCTGATCGGCTATATAAGCGATGGAGATATTATGCGACATTTAGGAAAACATATGAATCGCTCTTTAAATTATTTTACGATGGCAGCAGAGTATTATTCGGGCATTGGGTTAAATTCAAGCGCGGGCATGGAGTATGATGAATTAAAGGAAAATCTTCAACAAGTGATCGAGTTAAATGTATTGGAAGTTGGAGTGAAAAGGGTGATGACCGTTAGGGAACAAGATGACATTGTAGCGGTGGCTGATCTTCTTTCTAAACGCAATATTAAAAAAGTGCCTGTCGAGAGAAATAAACAACTTATTGGTATTGTTAGTCGCGGTGATGTGGTTCGTGCGGTGGTCAAAACTTTTCTTTCAATGGGACTTTAATTTTAAATATGGAATGCGCAGGGGGAATTGGCATAATACTAAGTGTGTTGAATACTTATTGGCCACATCCTTAATCGTAATCATGACTATTTACAAATAGATGATTTTGCTGGTATACTCCTACCGTCAGCATACTTTGCGTGATATTGGAAGGAGCCATCATTATGATGCTTCGGCATATGGGACGAAAATTAGGGTTTGGCATACTGCTGATTAGCGGTATGTTGCTAGCTGGCTGCGCAGGACCTGCGTCGCATGTGCTAAACGCCAACCATCGGGTGATTTTAGCGGTAGGGGCAGAGAATCAATATGCAAATGTGACTGCGCAAATTGGCGGCACGTATGTATCTGTGAGTTCTTTGATCAGCAACCCCAGCACAGATCCTCATTCCTACGAGGCCACGACTAGTGATGCAATTAAGGTGGGGCAAGCTGAGCTTGTAGTGCAAAATGGACTTGGTTATGATCAATTTGTGAATAAGTTAGAATCGGCTACTTCTAATTCTCAACGCACGGTGATTGATGTGGGACAGTCTCTTCATATGCCCATGAACACACTAAATCCTCATCTTTGGTATGATTCTAAAATCATGCCCAAAGTAGCTATTTTGGTGGAGCAAGCTTTATCTAAATTAGATCCGTCACATGCTCCGTATTTTTTACAAAACCTACATTCCTTTGATTACTCATTACAAACGTGGACAAATACTATGCACAAAATCAAATTGAAGTTTCCGCATGCTCCCGTCATGGTGACAGAACCTGTAGCAGATTACATGTTGGAGACTGCAGGATTGTCAGTTGTTACGCCTTGGCCTTTTCAGGCGGCGGTGATGAATGGAGTTGATCCTTCGCCGCAATCGGTACAACAACTGGAACAACTTATTGCGTCTCGCAGAATTAAGGTGTTTGTTTATAATTTGCAGGCAGTAGATACGGTAACGCAAACTTTGTTACAGCTTGCTATCACTCATCATGTACCTGTGGTAGGCGTTTATGAAACGATGCCTACGGCAATGAATTATCAACAGTGGATGACAGCAGAAGCGAATGCAATATATCAGGCACTGGCAAACGGCAAATCTACACAAAAGTTATGAGTTAGAAAGAAGTGTTTATGGTGACAAATAGTTTATTGAGCCTGCATCAAGTAGATGTCAGTGTGCGGGATAAAATGGTGCTACAACACTTGAATTTTGAGGTTAATGAGGGTGAATTTATCGGTATTATTGGTCCCAATGGCGCCGGGAAAACGACATTGCTCAAAGCTATTTTGGGGCTTATCCCAGTTCAACAGGGTCAGCTATTTTTTGCAAATGAGCCGATGCGACGAGGGAATCGAAAATTGGCTTACGTTCCGCAAAAGATTAACTTTGAACCAGATACTCCGCTGCGAGCTAGAGATCTCGTGGGACTTGGATTAGATGGGCATAAATTAGGGTTTCCTTTTCCCAATAGAAAGCGCAAAGAGCAAATTGAAGAAGTAATGCAAGCGGTCAATGCGCTTCACTTTGCGGATGCGTCGGTAGGACGCTTATCAGGAGGGGAACAACAAAGGTTGATGATTGCACAAGCGTTGCTTAGTCAGCCAAAGCTACTGTTATTAGATGAACCACTCGCGAATCTAGATATAAAGAGTGCGAATGAAGTAGTGCAGTTATTATCAAAAATAGGAAGAGAACGTCATCTCGCCATCATGCTTGTGGCTCATGACGTGAATCCACTATTGGATGCTATGGATCAGGTAATTTACGTAGCTCAGGGACGGGCGATCAAAGGTGAACCGGAATTTGTGATTCAAAGTGACGTTCTTTCTCAGCTTTATGGATATGACGTTGATGTATTGCGTGTCCGCGGCAGAGTCTTGGTAATGGCTGGGAAAGACGGGGATGGATTTTCTCCTGTGAAAGAAGTGAGTTTCTCATAATGCAGTGGTATAGTTTTATGGAAAATGGCCAAGTGGTAAATGCGCTATGGATTGGAGCCTTTGTTGCAGCAATTTCAGCTATGCTGGGTGTGTTTGTGGTGATGCGGGGACAATCCTTTGCGGGTCACGTGTTAACTGACGTTGGCGCATCCGGTGGCGCTGGAGCGTTCCTATTTGGTGTTAATGCGTGGTATGGTTTTATGTCATTTGGGTTGCTTGCTGCGTTGGGTATTGACTTAACGGGAGATCGGGCGCGCAATCGGGATGTGGCGACGGGGATTATACTAACTTTTGCGATGGGTCTTAGTGCGCTTTTTTTGTACTTAGATTCCCAATTCACTGCTAGCGCAAATTCAACGATGATGATTTTATTTGGTTCGATTTTTGCTATTCCGCCTATTATGATGCCTATCATGATTGGCACAACTGTAGTGGAAGCAGTATTGTTGTTCCTGATTTTTAGACCTTTACTGTTTAGCTCGATACAACCAGAGATGGCAATGACACGAGGGGTGCCTGTCCGCCTCATCAGTTTACTATATATGCTTATGTTGGCGGTGGCAGTGGAAAATGGTTCGATTATTGTGGGGGCTTTGCTCAGTACTGGATTGTTAATTGGCCCTGCTGCGACAGCGGTGCAATTGACTGAGCGACCTGTGGTGGCCATGTTTATGGCCATGGGGATCGGCGTTTTGGCAACTTGGGCGGGTATCTTGCTTGCATATTTTAGTTATAACTGGCCACCGGTAGGGCGTGGTTATCCGGTCAGTTTCTTTATTTCAGTGATTATTCTCGTTATTTATCTTCTAGTAAGGGTTAGTTCTTTTCGAAAGGGCGTCATCGCAAATGAATCAGGGATTCGCTAATGTGTTTTTCTTTGGTATGTTTTCGCAGGGTTTTATGTGGAATGCACTGATCAGTGGGACGATGGTCGCATTATTGGCCTCAGGAGTTGGTTTTTTTGCTATTTTGAGGGATGCTTCATTCGCTGCTCACGCCTTGCCTAAAATTGGATTTGCAGGTGCGGCTGGGGCAGTTTTGTTAAATATCAGTCCTATTTTGGGATTGGTTGTGTTTGCGGTGGGAGGGGCATTGGGGATTGGCTGGTTGGGCAAACGCGATCGGCACGAAGTGGGGACGGCATTACTACTGGTAGCCGCATTAGGAATCGGCGCATTATTTTTAGTGCTGAATGATAAATACGCTGCGGGTGCCTATGCGTTGTTATTTGGGCAATTGGTCGGCGTGAGTTCTTCAGAGACCGTGTATATTGTTGTTTTGAGTGTTATTGCACTGCTGGTCTTGTTGATTTTATTCAGACCGATGTTATATGTCACTATTCTACCCGATATTGCTCAAGCGCGTGGATTGCCAACGGCGGGGCTCAGTATCTTCTATCTCGTGATTGTTGGTGTCGCTACTGCTGTTACTGTTCCTGTCGTCGGCGCTCTATTATCATTTAGCATGATGATCGCCCCAGCAGCTACCGCTAGAGCTCTTTGGCGAAGCCCAGCGGCAGTAGCGATCGGTGCAATGGTCGAAGCCGTGCTGATCGTATGGCTATCGCTTAGTTTCGCGTACACGACAGGTTGGCCAGTGGGGTTCTTTGTGGCGACGTTAGCTGCGCTGTTTTACGCAATAGCCAAGGGTTATGAAGCAATTTGGATTAATCGCCGCATTGGTTAACCTTCAAAGGGTACTTTCACCAACAATTTTCCGGTATTCTCCCCGTGAAACAAGCCGATAAATGCTTCTGGGGTACGCTCAAATCCCTCAATGATGGTTTCTCTGATCTTAATTTTCCCTTGTTGATACCACTGGGACAATTGTAACTGTGCTTGAGAAAAGGATTCTGCAAAGTCTGTTACGATAAATCCCTGCAAGTGCGTACGACGGGTGACAAAAGTATGGAATACGTTCATGGAAATATGCGCCGGTTTGGTGTCGTTGTAATGAGCGATTTGGCCGCACAGTGGAATGCGAGCAAAGTCATTTAATGAGTAGATGACTGCTTCAGAAACGGCCCCACCTACATTATCAAAGTACACATCTACCCCATCTGGACATGCGTTGCGAATATTATGGTGCAAATTCTCGCGATCTTTGTAATCAATTACTTCGTCAAATCCTAGTTCATCCTTTAAATAAAGTAGTTTATCTTTTGCACCCGCGATGCCGACCACTCGGCACCCTAATAGTTTGGCAATTTGACCTGCAATGCTTCCAACAGCCCCTGCCGCGCCTGAGATGACCACTGTCTCACCCGGTCGGGGATTCCCGATCTTTGTAAGGCCAAAAAAAGCAGTTAGTCCAGGGATACCGAGTAAACCAAGCGCTGTTGAAGGGGGCGCAAGATCCGGATCAAGTTTGCTAATCAACTGGTCTTCTTGAATGACATTGTATAAGCGCCACGACCATTGACCGGTGACATAATCGCCCACTTGGAACTTTGGATTGCGGGAGTCTACCACTTGGCCGACAATACCACCATTTAAGGGTTTTCCGACGACAAAAGGGGCGACATAGGATCGATTTTCCGTCATGCGTCCGCGCATGTAAGGATCGACCGAAAGGTAATGGGTACGTACCATAATCTGGCCATTTTCTAATGCGGGTATGGGGCAGTCTTGCACGCTGAAATCATTCACCTGTGGCATTCCTACAGGGCGATTGGCTAAAATTATCTCCTTGTTTTTCATGGATATCCTCCTAATTTCTTTTATTCCAGGCAGCGGTTATGTTGGTGATGGCTTCGTCAATATAGGATCTTGGGCAGGCGAGATTCATGCGCTGAAACCCAGTGCCTTCTTCGCCAAAAAGATGTCCTTCATCCATGGCGACGCCCGCTTCATGCACAAAAAAATGATCCAGCTCTGCTTTAGTGAAGCCTAATTCTCGACAGTCTAGCCACGCTAAGTAAGTGCCTTCCGGCTTAATTAATTTTATTTGTGGCATTTTTTCAAGCAGTAACTGTTGAAGTGTGACTAGATTGCCTTCGAGGTAGTCCAATAGTTCATTGAGCCATGGTTCACCCTTACGATAGGCAGCTTCCAGCGCAATGACGCCAAAGGTATTGGCACCTTCCATGGAGTATTTTTGTAAAACTTTTTTGTACTTTTGGAGCATATCGGGGTTGGGAATAATCATGGCTGCCGTCTGTAACCCCGCTAAATTAAAGGTTTTACTAGGAGCAATGGCTGTTACGCTGATGTCCTTAAATCGTTCATCAAGTGATGCAAAAGGAGTGTGATGATAATTCTTATACACTAAGTCATGGTGAATCTCATCGCTGATCACCGTGACGTTATATTGTAAGGCAAGTTCGCCCGCTGTGCGCAGTTCGTCTGCTGTCCACACTCGGCCGACAGGATTGTGCGGGCTACATAATATCCACGCTTTCGCTCCTGCTTGAAATTGTGCTTCTAGTGCGTCAAAATTCATTTGATAGCGTGTACCATCAAATGCGAGCGGAGCCCGTAAGACTTGTCGATCATAATTGCGGATGACTCGTTCAAACGGATGGTACACGGGTGGTTGAACAACGACCTTGTCGCCTGCGTCGGTCAGCGCGTCGATGAGAAATCCAATTCCAGGTACGATTCCTGGGGCATGCGCGATCCACTTGGTATCAATATTGAAATGGTGTCTATTTGCTAACCACTGTTGAATCGCCTCATAATAACTGTCCGTGCGAAGTGTGTAGCCGAAGATGCCATGTTGAAGTTTTTCTTGCATCGCCTCTAATACTACATCTGGAGCAGCGAAATCCATATCAGCTACCCACATCGGCAATGCCTGCTCAACCTGAAAGCGTGTACGAAGTCCATCCCACTTTACAGATGCGGTGTTCTTTCTTGCAATGAGATCATCAAAATGACTGGCCAACACGTAACCCCCTAAAACACATGATTTGTAACACTTTACTGACACATGTGAGCAATTAGATTAAGATGATCAAAAGAACTTGCGCAAACTAATCTATATTATACCTTATGCATTGAATGTTCTTATAAAAATGCGGTACATTGTGTAAAAGTTTTGGGGAAAATATTTATCATTGGAGGTAGAGTTTATGTCTATTTTAGTAACTGGTGGAGCTGGGTATATTGGCAGTCATACAATAGCAGAATTGATTGCACATCATGAAGAGGTAGTGGTTGTTGATAATTTGAGCTTAGGGCACAGTGAAGTGATTCGCGTGTTGGATGTTCCCTTTTATCAAGTGAATATAAGCGATAAGGAAAAGCTTATTTCAATCATGAGAGATCACAAAACGGATGTGGTGGTGCATTTTGCTGCGTTTTCACAAGTGGGGGAAAGTGTGCGTCTCCCGCTGAAGTATTATCAAAACAACGTAACTGGGACGACAGAACTGCTATCTGCTATGGTGGAGGCGCGGGTTAATAATATTGTCTTTTCTTCTACTGCGGCAACATATGGAGAACCAGAGGCGGTTCCGATTACGGAAACGCATCCTAAACATCCTTCCAACCCTTATGGCGAGTCCAAGCTAGCTATTGAACGTATGCTGCATTGGTGTTACCAAGCTTATGGGATACAGTCCATCAGTCTTCGCTATTTTAACGCGGCAGGAGCTCATCCAAAATTACCTATTGGCGAACATCATGAAAACGAGAGCCATCTTATTCCAATTGTGTTGCAAGCAGCACTTGGTATTCGCGAGAATGTCACTGTTTTTGGTTCCGATTATCCCACATCAGATGGTTCTTGTATTCGTGATTACATTCATGTAATGGATTTGGCCAGTGCTCATCGATTGGCAGCTGATCGGTTGCGAAATACGCGCATGGGGGCAGAGGCGTACAATTTAGGAATAGGAAAAGGTTATTCGGTGATGGAAGTGATTGAAACTGCTCGCACAGTGACCCAACGGGAAATACCTGTTGTTTTGGGGGAACGTCGAGAAGGAGATCCGGCAGTATTGGTTGCCGCGCCAGATTTAGCAAAGCGCGTATTGCAGTGGGAACCGAACTACCAAGGGTTATCTGGCATTATAGAATCTGCTTGGAAGTGGCACTTGTCCCAACCTAATGGATATAGTGGCTAAATTTGAATGAACTCTTCTTTAGATGATGCAGGTTTGTGTTGGCCTTTCATCATGTGAATGCGGTGCATGCGAATAGCCAATTCGTAGTAATGCATTAATTTGTCCGTTGGTGCTAACCAATTACGGGATTCTGCAATGTGTCTAGCATTAATAGCCATCTGGCGTTGTAGAGGGGATTGTGACATCAGTTTTTGGATGGCATTTACGAGTGACTGCAGGTTACCCGGTTGGTAGACAATCCCTGATTCGTGTCCTTTTAGCAACTCTCTGGTGGGAAGACTGTCGGCTGCAATGATAGGTAACCCAGACGACATGGCTTCTAGTAAAACTAATCCTAGTGTCTCTGTCGTTGATGGGAAAATAAATCCGTCCGCAGAGGCATAAGCTGTTGATAATTCATTGCCATGCAAGAAACCGACAAACTTGGCGCGAGTTCCTACGAACACACGTTCCAGCTTGTCCCGCGCGGGACCGTCGCCAACAAACGCGATGCTCAAGTTAGGAATCAAATTTAATAGTGGGCGAATTTGATCCAAGTCCTTTTCATGTGCTAGGCGTCCAACATATAGCAGGATAAAGTGGTCTGGGTGACCATCTGTCAAATAGTTGCGCATATTGTCATCCCGGTACTGAGGGTGAAAT
>JAJZCJ010000133.1 GCA_021846145.1 Bacillota bacterium | reverse complement strand
AGCCTTGATTTATCAGGCCTTATCAGCAAATGGATGGGGGAAAGTTATTTTTCGATGGTTAGATCACCCGCACCCACAATGGGCTCCAAGAACAGCGAAAAAGGCTCATATAGTAGGCGTGTGCAGTTGAGCCTGCACAATTCTCACCAGATCAGCAATAAACGTGCCAATCACCGGAATGTTGACCAGTGCCAATCGTTGCAATACCAGAAAAACAAGTGCGGCAAGCAGTGTAAACCCAATCCCAATTCCTACACCTCGCGCGAGTCCGCCGATAAAATTTAACCAGATTAGCCGCATTGGCCGCTGCAGCAACTGCACATAGGCGGCAAAATTAGTCCGTTCAAAATAGTTATTCAGTTGTGTTAATAATTGCGTGAGTAAATGAGAATGTTCATCCGACATCAAATCACCCTTTTCATCCATAGACGAAAATAGTGTCCCCCAAGCAACATGGTGTTATTTTACATTGTGAAGGCGGCTTGTACATGGGATAGTAACGGGGGAGGTGTTAAATTGCGTAGAACATATTTACGCCGCATTGCCAATACACTGATCTGGATCAGTGGAATACTGATTGTGTTTAGTTTTGTCGCAAAAGAGGGTTTCCATTACCAAGCTGAACTCGCCTTGATGCCGATCTTCTTTGCAATTGGTCTCATTGGACTCATCATCATCTTACTCATGGGACTGATCTAAAGGGGAGTAATGATCCCCTTCCTCAGTTCAGTTTAATTACTTAGTCAATCGAAAGGGAACCGTAATGACCTTGACCGATTTGTTGAAAATGAGCCACGCTAACAACAAACTGGCGGTCTTGTTGTGGAGCAAAGAGTGCCACCATCGACCCGTCAAAAATTGCGGAATGACAATCGTGATATCAGAGGCATCATACTGATTTAATTCAAATTCCACGAATCTCTGCAGTCGTTTTGCCACTGAACGATATTGTGAATTGATCACGATCAATCTAATTTTAACTCCTAATTTCTCCCAATCGGATTCAATTTTTCGAGTGTCATTCTTCATTGCCTCTTCACTATCTGCTGTCACCACATGTACGGAGATCACGTTCTCAAAATGACTCACCGCATATTGCAAAGCCGCCACTGAAGCTTTATTCACCGAAGCAATCGGGACAATGGTCAGCCCAGGTGCATTTGTGTGAAAAGGAACTTGGAAATCATATTTTAAGTCTGCCTTTGTTTGATCATAATGCTGTTTGATTTTAGTAAACATGATGACCATCAGTGGAACGCCGATCAAAACCAACCATGCCCCGTCAAAAAACCGCGTGATGCCAAAAACAAGGCACGCAGCCGCAGTCAACAAAAGGCCAATACTGCTGCCAAATGCGGCAACAATCCAATGTTGTCCCCGTTCACGAAACAATCGAACCACCATGCCAAGCTGAGAAACCGTAAACGTGTAAAACACTGACACGCCATACAGAGCAATCAAACGTCCAATTTTAGCATCAAAAACAAACGTCAAAAGCAACGAAATGATTGTTAGAAATAATATCCCATTACTATAAACTAATCGATCACCTTTTTGGAGAATCCAACGAGGCATAAACCCATCGCGAGCCATCGAAGACCAAAGGGCAGGCCCCCCCGTAAACGCCGTGTTTGCGGCAATAATCAAAATCGACATAGTGGCAAAGGAAATGATCAAACTAATGATATACCCAAGACCATGAAGACCAAAAATCATGATCGATTCTTGTTGAATGAGTGGCACGTTCGGGTTGTACTGCAATCCATGCACGAGCGCCAACCCCGAAACAATAAAAAACAGCAGACTCAGCGTGCCCACCAAGGTGAGTAAAAGCCGTTGTGCACGCTTGGCAGATGGTTCCTTAAAAATCGGCACCGAATTGGATACCGCTTCAATCCCCGTTAACGCGCTACAACCATTAGCGAACATGCGAAGAAAAAGAAACATCGACATGCCACTTACCGCCTGCATGCCACTGATACTTGGCAAATGCATGTGGCTTGGATGCAAAAACGCATTAATCATGCCCACGCCACCGAGAATAAAAATGCTTAGGACAAACAAATAAGTAAAAGGAATAAAAATGCTGGCCGATTCACTAGTTCCTCGCAGATTGATACCCATGATGAAGAGCGTGAGCAAGACATTAAACAGCAGCTTGTGTTGCATCACAACGGGAACAAATGGCGCGATGGCATCGACTCCAGAGGCAATCGAGACGGCCACTGTCAACGTGTACCCAATAATGAGCGTAGAAGCGGCTGAAAGCCCCCAGAAGCGCCCTAGATCATGGAGCCCGATCGAATAGGCACCCCCGCCCATCGGGTAGTGACTGATAATATTGCGATAAGCCAAAAATAACAACAACGCCAATCCGGCAATAATGGCCGTTCCCAATAGGGAAAATCCCAGCACGTTGGACACGTAAGTGGCAGAAGCGCCGATACCGATAATAGAAGCCAACACAAATTCCATCTGATCCGTCGCATATGCCACACTCGATAATGCATCAGGCGTTAAGATGGCCATCCCACGTAAAATGCCAATTCTCACATGTTGACTCTCTCGTGTCTTAAGAGGTCGGCCAACAAGCAAGCGTTTAATGCCATAAACCATACAAAGATATCCCCAATTCGTGCGTAAAATTATGCAAGATTGATCATTACACTCTCGGTATATTATGCTTCTTAATTAAACTACACCCAGCCGCGTAATTCCACTGCTTCAGCTAGTCGTTTAATTCCTACCATGTCGACTGTATCTCCCTTTGTGTCACGTTCCCAATCACCCTTCCCAAGCAGGCAACATTTGATTCAGCGGTTTATCTTGACGATAGCCAAGCACATAGTCTGCTTGCATCAACGTATGGATCTCACGCGTACCTTCATAAATAACCAGTGCTTTCGCATTTCGTAAAAATCGCTCCACAGGATATTCGTTGGAATATCCGTAAGCCCCGTGAATTTGCACTGCATCCGACGCACTGTCATAGGCGGCGTCCGCCGCAATCCACTTGGCTAGGGAGGTCTCTCGAGTACTACGAATTCCCTGATTTTTTAGCCAACCTGCTTTGTATACCAAAAGTTGCGAAGTCTGATATCCTGCTTCCATTTTCGCGATCATTTGCTGCACTAGTTGATGTCGTCCAATCTCCACACCAAACGTCTTCCGTTCATTTGCATATTTGACCGATGCATCCAATGCTGCCCGAGTCAAACCGACAGCCCCTGCTGCCACTGAGAAGCGACCACTGTCCAATGCCGACATAGCAATCTTAAACCCTTCCCCTTCCTCACCTATTCGCTGAGAAACAGGCACACGAACATCATTAAAAATCACTTCTCCCGTATTTCCCGCATGAATGCCTAATTTTCCTTTGATCGCACGTGTCTCCAATCCTGGAGACGTCCTCTCAACTAGAAATGCAGTAATTCCTCTGTGTTGTTTTGCGGGATCAACCGTTGCAAATACCAAAAAATGATCGGCATAATCGCACATGGAGATCCAGATTTTTGCCCCTGACAGAATGTACGAATCCCCGTCCCGAATCGCTCTTGTACGTAAGGATCCGGCATCAGAGCCGGCATCAGGTTCAGTGAGCGCAAAAGCTCCCAACTTTGTCCCCCTTGCTTGTGGAACTAAAAATTGTTGTTTCTGTTCTTCCGTACCCCATTGCAATAACGTCATGCTATTTAAACCAATATGGACAGATACCGCCGTACGATATGCCGTATCGCCATACTCCAACTCTTCACATACAATTGCAAGGGAATTGTAATCCATACCAGCACCACCGTACTTCTCTGGAATGCAAACACCCATCAGTCCCAAATTGGCCAGTTTATCAAGTACACGTCGCTCAAAATGATGCTGTTCATCCCACTCTCGGATATAAGGCGAAATTTCCTTTAGAGTGAATTTACGTACCATTGTTTGTAGTTCTTCTTGTTCTTTATGCAGCGAAAAATCTAACATATCGATATTACCCCTTCATTAATAAATTTTGTTATTTCTTGCTGACCAAACCCCAATTCAACTAAAATTTCACGGTTATGTTGACCGTGAAGCGGTGGAGGTTGGCGATATGTAACAGGTGACTCTGACAATTTCATAGGACTACTAAGCATTGCAATATCACCTAGTTGAGCATGCGTCATTGACAAAATCATTTGTCTTTCTTGTGTCGCTTTCGCTGTTAAAGCTTCTTTCACACTGCGAATCGGCCCACATGGAACATGCGCTACTTGCATGCGATCGATAATTTCTTGACTAGCATATTTTAACAAATGAGCCTCTAGTAACGTGGTTAATTCCTGTCTATGCAAGACTCGAAGCTCGTTTGTTGCATAGTTTGAGTTAATCCCCACCTCCGGAATATCCATGTGTGTACAAAAATCACGAAACTGCCGATCGTTGCCTACAGTGAGCACTACATATCCATCAGCTGTTTGAAACGATTGATATGGCACAATGTTGGGATGGTAGTTGCCTAGACGTGGTGCATCATTACCTCCTATTAACACATTGCTTGCCACATTTGCAAGCATGGCAATCTGGGCATCATACAATGCCATATCAATAAATTGACCTTTACCTGATCTGGCTCTATATAGAAGAGCAGCCTGAATCGCATTGGCTGCATAAAGCCCCGTAAAAAGGTCGGTGATGGCTACACCGACTTTCATCGGCGAGCCATCGCGTTCACCCGTAATGCTCATCAATCCACCCATTGCCTGTAGAATAAAATCATACCCCGGATCATCAGAATGGCTACCATAACCTGTGATTGAACACACAATCAGCGCTGGATTTTGGCTGGCTAATTGCTCATAAGACAATCCTAATTTGGCAACAGAGTGCGGCAGAAAATTATGCAATACCACATCCGCATGCGCCACCAGCCTCTGTGTGATAGCCTGACCTGCTACTGATTTCAGATTCACGGCTAAGGATCGCTTGTTGCGGTTAACTCCCAGATAATACGCGCTTTCCGTACCGGCAAAAGGAGGACCCCAAGCGCGCGTTTCATCTCCGCCTATAATTGTTTCCACTTTGATGACATCCGCTCCAAGATCAGCAAGATTCATAGAACAGAACGGTCCAGCAAGCACTCTCGAAAAATCGATCACTTTCAACCCTGACAACGGTTGCACAAGCCCATCCCCATATCAATCGCATTACCACAACTACACTAGTTGGGTCAAATCTGCATATCGTTATGACTATGCACTTGTTGTTGAATCCGCCGAATTCACCGCACCCATCGAAGAATCATAAACCTCTTTGGGCAAGTGGTAAAATTCTGCTTTGTTTTTGTATTTACCCCATAAAAGAGGGATGATTCCTATCACAATTAACCCAATACCCACGAAATTAGTGACCAAATTTAGATTAGGAATATCAGATAAGCCAACGACTAGCAGAAATATCGCAGCAATCAATGGCCATAAAAATAACACCAAGAAATTCACAACACTTTTAAATAAAATTCTTCTATAAAACACCATGACAGAAATAGCAGCCAATCCATAGTAAAACACGACCTGCAAACCAATCGCGTTAATGGCATCCGTCAAGACAGCGCTTACAGAAGAAAGGAAATTAGAAAGAACAAACAGCAATAAGGCAATCACTCCGACGACAATATTGGCAACATATGGCGTATGCCACTTGGAGTGTGTGATTGCAAAGCTTTTGGATACTACACCATCCCTGCCCATTGAAAACAATGTGCGCGTAATTTGCAATAAAGAAGTCTCTAATGTGGCAATCGTAGATAAAGCAACAGCAAGTACCATCACATTCCCAAGTTGGGGGCCAAAAAGTTGAACGCCTATGGTTTGAAGAATATTGGAAGACGCATTGTTAATTTGCGTTAAACTCATTCCCATTTGAGTGACCACCGTAAAAAATTCAAATACGATAAATAAAAATGCTACTCCCAGCAACGCCCCATAACCGGGAGCAGAATGACCGTTTTTTGTCTCCTCGTTCAAGTTCGCAGAAACATCCCATCCCCAGTAATAGAAAGTAGCAATCAACGCACCTCCGATGAAAGCCTGTGGACTTTTAAAAGCTGTTGGTGAAAACCATGACCAACTAAAGTGATTGACCGGATGCATGCCAAATTTCACAGCGGCTACAATACCGACAATTAACAATAAACCAATTTCAATACTAGACATCACCCACTGAACCTTGGCCGTCAATTTAATTCCCAACATAACAACTAAATTAATAATAACAAACCACAAGGCACCAACAATCGTGACTGCCAGTAAATTACTACTTAGTTGAGGTGCAATCAGGTCAAGTGTGGCTGATCCTGCTGGAAAGGAACCAGACACCATAAACACGGTGGCAGAAACTATTAGCGCCCATCCTGATAGAAATCCAAGATTGGCATTCAGTGCTTTTCCTACCCATGCATAAGATGCGCCGGAGTTAACATGCCATCGATTAAGAAAGAAAAAAGCCACGACCACACCAGCAATGGGAATACCACACCACAAAAGAGCTGCAGGGGCCTGCAATCCCACAGCGGCAACTAATACAGACGTTGTGGCAGCAATCGAATAAGCAGGCGCAGTGCCAGCTACCGACATAACCAGTGAATCAAAAAAGTTCAGGGAATCTTTTGATAGATGATGTTGTGAATGCCCCTCCATGTATCTGCCTCCTTAATTTTTGGTGAATTTATGTCATGAGATTCTTATTCTTTTAAACGCTGCCCAGATGAACGTCTGTGCATTCTCCTTTCTTGCTATCGTTATCGATTCTACCTGTGAATATTTAAGCAATTATTATGCCAAAACGAAATATTGCGAAAAAACTCATTATTACAAACTCACTTCGGAGCATATAGATCATGTCTTACACTAACACCCACATATCCTTGATCGAATTTATGCAAACTGACATACTGCTATGCGATTTAACATAATGGTTATTTACAACACAACCTGCCCGTGAGAGGAAATCTGGTAAGTTGTGTTGGCATAGTTTGTGCTTAGAAAGTGATGAAAATAATTATGAATGCGGGAAGAAGGAGAAAATAATGATGAGCACTAATGAAAATCAGTTATTTCGATTGATGCAAAAAGAAACAGACCGTTTTGTACGAGAGCATCCTCAATCATTGTCTTTACATAGACAAGCTCAAAATTCACTGATTAGTGGAGTGCCTATGAATTGGATGACCAAATGGGCGGGTGGTTACCCGATTTATGCAGATCATGCAAAGGGATCTAGGGTTATTGATGTCGATGGTCATGAATATGTAGATTTCTGCTTGGGTGACACGGGGGCAATGACGGGACATTCTCCAGAACGTGCTATCGCAGCGATTATGGAACAGGTGCCCCGCGGATTAACTTTGATGCTTCCGACCGAAAATGCGATTTGGGTAGCAACAGAAATGAGTAAACGCTTTGGATTGCCATATTGGCAATTTACATTAACTGCTACTGATGCAAATCGTTTTGCGCTACGAATTGCCCGAGCTGTGACAGGAAAAAACAAAGTATTGGTATTTAATTGGTGTTACCACGGAACAGTAGATGAAACATTTGTTACATGGAATGGAGAAGATGCACGAGCGCGAAAAGGTAATTTAGGACCAGCAGTAGACCCCGCCACCACAACGAAAGTCATCGAGTTTAATGATCTGGATGCCCTAGAACAAGCCCTATCACAGAGAGATGTCGCTTGTGTGCTGACAGAACCAGTCATGACGAATATTGGCATTATCCATCCAGACCCTGGTTATCACGCAGCACTTCGTGCCCTCACTAAAAAATACGATGTGTTACTGATTATTGATGAAACCCACACGATTTGCACTGGACCTGGAGGCTATACTAAAGAATATGGACTAAATCCAGATATCTTAACAATTGGCAAAGCGATTGCAAGTGGCATTCCAGCAGGTGCTTATGGACTAAGTGCCGATATTGCAGAACGATTGACTCACGTTTTGTCGTCAGAGGAAACTGACACAAGTGGAATTGGCGGTACATTAGCAGGTAACGCATTATCTTTGGCAGCTATGAGAGCAACATTAGAACATATGTTGACACCAGAAAATTTTGCGAATGCAATCTCGATGGCTAAACGGTTCATGCATGGGATTGAGGAAATTATTTCAGTACATTCTCTTCCATGGCATGTCACACATTTAGGCTCTCGTGTTGAGTATTTATTCCAACCCACCCGACCTAGAAATGGAGCCGAAGCAGCTTCGCTGTGGAATCATGACTTAGACAAATTTATTCACTTATATATGTTAAATCGCGGAATATTGCTTACGCCTTTTCACAACATGGCATTGATGTCCCCCGACAC
>JAJZCJ010000132.1 GCA_021846145.1 Bacillota bacterium | reverse complement strand
TCTGGCTCGTTGGGGTTTGGAGGTTTCGTCGGATACACAAACACTCCTCCTTCGCTACGTAAACTTTACTCACGAAGGAGGAAAAAGGTGCCTAAATCATCGATTCATTTTTTTATTATTTGGTAAATCCATAAAGATGAGCAAATTTCTTTTCAAAATAATCAAAGATCGCGCTAGTATCGACGCCTCCACCCGTGGCCTTGTGCAAAATTTCCTCCGGCTTGTACAGTGCGCCATACTGGTGAATATGGGTTTTAAGCCAACTTCTGATGCCAGCAAATTCTCCCTTTGCCACTTGGTCATGATAGTCCGGCATATCCTTTTCCAGCGCACGGGCAATTTGTGCCCCGTAAATGTTCCCTAGTGAATAAGACGGAAAGTAGCCAAAGCTACCATCAGACCAGTGTACGTCTTGGAGCACACCATCCCGATCATCTGGCGGAGTGATCCCAAGGTAATCATGCATTTTTTCATTCCACGCACTAGGCAAATCCTTGACTTGGAGATCCCCTGTAATCAGTGCTTTTTCCAGTTCATAGCGAATCATGATGTGCAGATTGTACGTCACTTCATCTGCCTCGACGCGAATCAGCGACGGCGACACGGCATTGACCGCCGCATAGAACTGATCGATATTCACATCACCCAATTCAGCAGGAAAAAGCTTTTGTAAATCCGGAAAATAACGTTGCCAGAATTCATGGCTGCGACCGATGATGTTTTCCCAAAAACGGGATTGTGACTCATGAATGCTCATCGACACACCCGTATGAAGCGGCGTTCCGGCAAGGTCCTCGCTGATGTTTTGCTCATATAGTGCATGTCCACCCTCGTGGATCGAGCCAAACAGCGCCGAATTAAAGAAATTCGGCAAATACCTAGTCGTGACGCGCACATCTCCAGGGGCAATTCCCGTGGCAAATGGGTGGGCCGTCTCATCAAGTCGTCCCGCGTCAAAATCATATCCCATTTGTGTCAATATAAATTCACTAAATTGCCTTTGTTTGATGGGATCAAAGCGCCTTTCAAGAAAACTCGTATCAAGTTGAGGGGAAGATTTAATTTTATCTAGTAGCGTGAGCGTCTGTTTGCGAACCTGTGCAAATAGGGGGTCAAGTACGCTTACCGTCAACCCTTCTTCATACATGTCCAACAGCGTATTATAAGGGTGATCCTTGTATCCCCAGTAGCCGATAAATTCCTTGGTCATCGCCACGATTTTCTCTAGATAGGGGGCAAACATGGAAAAATCGCTCTGTGCTCGCGCCTCTTGCCACACCGCTTCTGCTTGCGAACGCAAGACAACAAATTCATGAAAACGCTCAGCCGGAATCTTCTGGTTAAGGTCATAAAATTTCCGACTGGTTTCCAGCATGCGCTTGGTTTTTTGATCAAGATTATCCGCGTTTGGCTCCAGTGCCTCTAAAAACGCGCCCATTGCAGGTGATACTTGCATTTGAAATACTGTCGAAGACAGGGTGCCAAGTGCTTCTGAACGACCTGCCACGCCCTTTTTAGGCATCTTCGTGCGCGAGTCCCAATCGAGCAGCGCAATCGCGCTGTTAAAATCTGTGATGGTCTTCATGTACGCATGAAACGATACGACTTGTTCTTCACTATTTGCCAAATGATCTCACTCCTTCTGGACTTTCTTCATTTTACCACTTGCGGTTACTTATGATATTTTGTTCCCCGCATGATTTGAAATGCGCGATACAACTGCTCCAACAAAATGATTCGCATTAACTGATGCGGAAAGGTAAAGTCCGAAAAACTAAGCAACAAATCCGCGCGCGACCGCACGCTTGCATCAAGGCCATGCGAGCCACCAATCACTAACACATAGCGGCTTGCCCCTTTTGTAAAAACATCCTCAAGATATCTTGCAAATGCTTCTGATGTAAATTTTGTACCCTTTGCATCAAGCGCAATCACAAAATCCCTGTCTCGTATCCGATCAAGCACACGCGCTGCCTCTACCGCTTGGACGCGCCCTACCTGATCCCCTGCTTCATCAGGCACCTCTTCAAGGGAAAGAGAAGCGAAAGACTGGAGTCGCTTTTTATACTCCGCTTCCGCTTCTCGCCAAAATTTTTCTTTTAATTTACCGACTGACAAAATGACGATTTGCACGATTCCCTACCTCACCATTCCATTACGGGAAAAATGGATTGCTACTTCCACTGCTACTGCCACTTCCACCGCCAAAAGGATTAGGAATAATAATCGTCCCGCCGCCAGAACCACTACTACCACTGCTACTGCTATTATTGCTACTGGCGGTGCTGTTGGACGGCGGTGGAAGTTCACCTAATGTTAATTGTAAATTCAACTTTTGTTGACCCCTGTAGACGGTAACTGTGACCACCTGCCCAGGCTTGTACCCATTCCACATAATGGTGCGCAAATCAGAAAATCCCGTGACCTTTTTGCCGTCAATGGCCACAATCACATCGCCATGCTCAATCCCCGCCTGCTTAGCTGCTGTACTGGTCACTTTGTATACCCACACACCATAGTTCACGGGTACATTAGGTTGATATTGTGCGGGCACCGCTGATAAGGACTCTGCTTCGACGCCAATAGCGGGGTGAAGCGCATGACCAGTCGTCATAATCTCATTGACAATTGTTTTTACTTCATTAATCGGAATCGCAAAACCCATTCCTTCAAAACCTTTTGCTACAATCTTTGAACTGTTGATCCCCACCACTTGTCCCTCAATATTCGCAAGTGGTCCTCCGCTATTGCCAGGATTAATGGCCGCATCCGTTTGCAACACTGTTTCTTCCCCAATCACATTGCCTGTGGCCTCATCAATCACTGGCATCGTACGCGACGTGGCACTGATCACACCTGATGTTACCGTGTCCGCAAAGTCAAGCCCTGCTGGATTGCCAATTGCAATCGCAGGTTCCCCCGGTTGCAGTGTAGACGAATTGCCAAACTGAGCCACATCATTTGGGTTAATATCAGAAGCGGGAATTTTTAATACGGCTAAATCCGTATAGGGATCGTAACCAACCACAGTAGCATAGACGTGTTTCTTATTATGCAAGACAACCTCCACCTTGGATGCGCCTTGAACAACATGATAATTGGTGACGATATAGCCTCTGGGATCAAAAATCACACCTGATCCCACACCCTCCTCTTGCAATGTGCTCCCAGGCATCCCGAGCCCTGAGGAGCTTTGCACTGTTTGAAAATTAACCACGCCCACAACCGAAGGGATCATTTTTTTGACTGCTTGGACAATTGCATCGCTGGTTTGTACCGTCACAGGTCGTATAGGATACGATGTAGTCTGTAAATTAGCATCAGTCAACGACGGTGAGACAATGAGATTATTTTGCAATAAATAAGGAACCACTAGCATCGTGGATGCTGATCCTACCACGGCAGAGACAACGACTACACCAGCCCACTTGGCAATCGATTTTGTCCTGCTTCCTTTGGAACTGGTACTGCGATAATTTCCATCATCGTAGTGACCCAAGAGCACCACCTCCGCATCATCATTATTCTATGCTTAATATTTAACAAACTCACCTTGCACTAACCTGAAATTTGCTCGGCCGAACCGCTGCTAACATGGTAGGTTGACGAGGATTTGTCATATTAATGGTCATTCGCTCTTCTGCTCCCCGCAACATATCATGCAATCCCTTGGTCACCGTTTGCACTGCAAGTTCTGGCCTGTTATTTTCTTTACTCAAATGCGCCAAATAAACTTGCTCCGTATCTTCAGAAATGACATCGCCTAAAAATTCACTGGCACTGTCATTGGACAAGTGCCCCTTATCGCCAAGAATACGCCGTTTTAAGTGCCACGGGTAAGTTCCAGAACGCAACATTTCCAAGTCGTGATTGCTTTCAACAATGAACGTATTAGCACCGCGAGTTACTTCCCTGACGCGGTCATTGACATAACCGAGATCTGTAGCTAGTGCTAACTTATCTTCCCCATGGTAAAAACAAAATCCCAAAGGTTCTTCAGCGTCATGAGAAATCGCAAACGGCTCAATGACCAATTCCCCAAGCGTAAACACAGTACCTGAACGAATGTGGCGTGCTTGTACCGCTTCCTCCTCTTTCCAAAGCTGTTGTACCTTACTCCATGTTCCTACTGACATGTAGATGGGAACGTTCCATTTTCGCACTACCGCAGCTAATCCTTTGATGTGATCGCTGTGTTCATGTGTCACAACAACTGCCTGTAGCTCACTTCCACTCACTGCAATTTCTTGAAAAGCAGCCTGTAGTTGCCGAATACCCACACCCGCATCCACAAGTAACTTAGTGGAACCTGCCTCGATATATACAGCATTGCCTGTACTTCCGCTAGCTAACACACTGAACTTCATTGTAGAATTCATTGATTTTGCACACTCACTTCCCCATTTAACGCATTCACATAAAAAAATCCACGCGTGCTAGATATTCGCCATACCGGACTCAAATAACCTGTCGAGTTCGTACTAATTCGCGATGAATACCCTAGTTGCATATCCTTAATTGTATTATCGACCTCTAGTTGCGCCTTGTCCATATTAGATGCCAATGCCAAAAGTGCATTAGCCGCACTCATCACAGTTCGAGGATAGATCGATTTCCCTATCACCACGTATGTTTGCATCATTCTTATGATTTTCCCATGTTCAATCACCACGACAAGTGGCGCACTGTAAATTCCAAGGTTATTCACCGTTTCTACGTACTTTACAACGCCCGTCCGATGCGACAAATGAGTGAACAATAGTTGGTAGTCATTAAAATTATAGACATGCCGCAATAACCATTTATGCAGACCATCTAAGCGTTCACCCTGTCTCATCACTACCACGGCCTGATTTCGATCAAACATGACGCGCACTTGATCTGGTGACACCCACACTGCACTTCCCAATGAGGTGTGAACTTGAAGAGGGTGACCAGATGCCGTTTTTTTACTCTCTGAAATGCTTAATTCGGCCGCATTCGTAAACCAAGCAGGTGACATGCTTACCATGGTCATTGGCAGTGTAGATGGATTGCCCGGTAACTGTGCATCCATATTAATGCCATGTTCAGCAAATGTTCGCTGGATATTTGCAAGCTGATCAGAGAATGGTTCTGTATAAATCGACACCGACGAACCTAGCACCAACCATTGACGAGCCAAGAATACATTCAAACCCAGAAACACAATAATGAGAAGAATTTTCACTTTCCCGAAGTCCATTCTTCACATCCCCGTCCCTGAGAAAATAAGTCCTGTTCGCGCATCAAGGTACATGGCCGGCGCGTGGCGATATGCTAATCGATATACTGGAATCACATCAACCACTTGTTTATTAATTCGCTTGGTACCGTATCCCAACGTAATATCATCAAGACCCGAGAACATTCTATTGGTAATTTTAGCTAACAGTTGAACTCCCGATAAAATCTGTCGACCTTGCCCACTTGCTTCAAGCCCAGGGTAGGAGAGTGAGTGCCACAAGCCTGTGACCATGCCATTTTGAACCCTCACGCGGATTTGATCTAATTGACTAAAAAGCGGCCAACCATTGATTATATCTTGAAATACCAAGTCTACCCGATCAGGCGATTTTTGTATGCGGGACAGTACTTGATCTCCTACAAACCCACCATGGCTATCCATAAAAGGGACCGCCGCTTGAAGCGCCGAATTAGCCGTCTGTTTGTACCCTAACAATGACCCTGAAGGACAAGAGAATGTCAACTGATTGCCAAACGCCCCCACTTTCAGTCCTACACTTTGCATGCCGTCAGAATAGAGAGTTTGGGTCGATGTTTTTAATATCGGTTGAATCAATGAAGGGTCGAGGAAAAAAGAGTCAATCACAGGCGTCGCCACAGGGTGATATAATACCCAATGATATACTGGCATTTTTAGTGAGGCGTAAGGAAGATTATACATTTGATTGTTTTTTGGGATCTGCGCAAATGGAATCCCTTCATCTGTAGGTGAAAGCCAGCGCCCAAACCCTGAGGGCATCTTCAAGTAGCCGATGTAAACCTTATCGCCTGCCGAAAACATCATTTTATATTGATGATCCTTGCCTATAGGAACGAAGGCTACCATTTGATTGACAGGATTTGTGATCGGTAAATTCGGTATGGGAATAGCGAGTGGCCACAAGGATGCATGTGATAATAATCCATTAAAATCAAACAGCAAATAAGGAGTTTTAGGAGGAATCACTACAGCACTGCTACTTTTCAAAACCAATCCACCTGAGAGGAATACCGATTTGCGCAGGATGGCCAACATGTTTTGCATCTCTTCACTTGAACCATTAATCCGAAACAGTTCTTTATTCGCAGTCCAAATCCACACCGCCGTGGGACGAATAAACTCGCCCACACTTCGCTCGCTCCCATACATGGGACTAGAATAAAAATTCGGGTGATCCACCGCTAGTTCATTCGGAGTCCCCAACCAGATCAATCCAGAAAGCACCAGGCTTGATACAACTAAAATGATGAGGATCGATGATTTTAATCGCTCCGCCCACACTCGCCAACGAAAATTCAAGGTGCCTCACCTTCTTTTGCAGGTAGCGTAATGCGCACGATCGTGCCACTCCC
The DNA here is from genome assembly GCA_021846145.1 of Bacillota bacterium. Next base: position 1,799 of record JAJZCJ010000132.1, on the reverse strand, counting down.
TGCCTTACTCGTGATCTCAATTTCCCCACCATGCGCACGAATAATTTCTCGCGCGATAGATAATCCCAGACCCGTACCCCCAAGTTGCCTTGAACGAGCCTTGTCCACTCGATAAAAGCGATCAAAGATATGCGGCATATCACCCTCTGGAATTCCAGAGCCAGTGTCCTTGATCAAAAAAACTGCCGTTTGATGTTCGCGATCATAACTTGCGGTCACCTTGATAATGCCGTGATTTGGGGTATACTTCAACGAGTTTGATACAATGTTATCCAACACCTGATTGAATCGATCTTTATCCACCCAAATCCAAGACGTCCCTGAAACGTCAGTGATAAATTGAATATTAGATTGAAAAGCAAGCAGTGCAAAGCGCTCTGCCAAACGATTAACCAATTCAATAGTAGACGTTTTTTCTTTATTGATCGTCTCATAACCCGAATCAAGCCGTGATAATTGCAGTAAATCCTGAATTAGACGTGCCATTCTCACTGTTTCGCGATCCATCACCTGCAGAAACTGCAAAGCAAGCGCTTGTTCTTCATACGCTCCATCAAGTAAAGCTTCGACGTAACTGCGGAGCACCGTGATCGGTGTGCGCAATTCATGTGACACATCCGCTACAAATCGCTTACGCGCTTCCTCTAGCCTAGTTTCCTCCGTTACATCACGTAGCACATAGACCATTCCTCCTTGCGGATCCGCTTCCTCGTTGAAAAAGTGAGCAAGGTTGACCCCGGATGAAGGTGATTCATCCAATCTCGCAAGTGCCGTCACATATACAGCTAATACTTTACCACTTTGTTCCACCACACGCGCTTGTCCTGCAGGAAAATCGCCGGGCAGTAGTTCACTAATAGAAGACCCAACTGGCATCCCCTGAATCTGCAAAAGCCGCAACGCAGCGGGATTAATTAGCACCACCGACTGATTGGCGTTAGTCGCCACCACGCCGTCACCCATCGTCGAGAGCACCGCCTGCAATCGGCGTTTCTCCCTCTCTGTATTGCGAGTGGCCTGTTTCAAACGCCTTGTCAACATATTAAACGTGGCGGCTAATTCGCCAATTTCATCATTCGAAAAAATGTCGACCTCTTGATCAAAGTCTCCCCCGGCTAACGCACGAGCCGTATGCGTCACCGCCTTGATCGGCCCCGTGATCGTGCGCGAGATAATCACCGTAAGGATGGCCGATAATCCTAATGCCAACAATGTACTTGTCGCCAAAATGATAATAATGCGAGCAATTGACTGATATACCCCGTTCATGGGAGCTACAATTTCAACGACACCCTTCACGATCCCTTGTGCACGAATCGGTACCGCAAGGTACAGTTCCCGTTGCTTCGTCGCTGGATCAATCGCAATTTCTTCGCTTTGTAGCCCTAATAGCGCCCCGTTAACTTCTGGATCCACCCGTTTTTGTCCCACTAAAAAAGGATTGCCCGAAGTGGCGACCACCGTGCCATTTCTATCGAGCACATATACCTTTGCTCCAGCCAACCCAGCAAATGGTTGCAAAATAGATTGTAAATTAGTCGTTTTCGCAGATCCAGATAGCGGAACATTAATCACATTGGCAAGAAATACTGCCTCATGTGCTATCGTTTTTGTATAATTGTCCACAAAGTAATGATTCAGCGACTGAATAAAGTAGGCACCGATCAACTCCATCGCAAACAAAATAAGAAGCAGGTACACCACCATTAACTTAAATTGTACGCTGCGAAACAAAAGGCCCTCCTATCCCCGGCGAAAGTAATAACCGGCCCCTCTCCTCGTTAGAATAAAGTCCGGAT
>JAJZCJ010000131.1 GCA_021846145.1 Bacillota bacterium | reverse complement strand
GAGCCATTGAACCCTGAGGTACTGCGTTGGGGTCAATCGTTATTTGGTCTTCCAATTAACGACAACTGGTGGATGACAGAGACTGGCTCCACACTAATCAGTAATTATCCATTTATGACGATTAAGCCTGGTTCAATGGGTAAACCGCTACCAGGCATTGAAGCTGCGATCATTGATAACGCTGGCAATTTAGTTCCACCTAACACGATGGGCAATTTGGCCATTCGCAAAGGGTGGAGGGGAATGATGAAGAGTATCTGGAAGAATGAAGAGAAATTCCAGACTTATTTTGTAGGTGACTGGTATGTGTCAGGTGATTCTGCTTATCAGGATGAAGAAGGATATTTTTGGTTCCAAGGACGGATTGACGATGTGATCAACACTTCGGGGGAACGAATAGGACCGTTTGAAGTGGAGAGTCGTTTGGTGGAACACCCGGCGGTAGCTGAAGCTGGCGTTATCGGTAAACCAGATCCATTGCGCGGGGAGATTATTAAGGCGTTTATCTCGCTGCGTGAAGGGTTTGAACCAAGCGAAGAATTGAAAGCGGAAATTATCCGTTTTGTGAAGGAAGGATTAGCTGCTCACGCTGCGCCAAGGGAACTTGAATTTAAGCAAAGTCTGCCCAAAACACGCAGTGGCAAAATCATGAGACGGGTATTAAAAGCATGGGAGCTAAATCTGCCGACGGGAGACCTGTCGACGATGGAAGATTAATCATTTATAATTGAATATAATGTGAGACGAAAAGAGTCCGTATTGGGCTCTTTTTTTGTAAGAAAAGGGGGTCTTCTTCACTGAAAATTTTACTGGTAGAGGACGACTATCGGCTGGCGAAACTATTGAAAAGAGGATTGTCCAAAGTTCATCTGGTGGATTGGTTAGATCATGGACAATTGGGTTTGGAGCAAGCATTACATGGTGATTATGATTTGCTTATTTTGGATGTCAAATTACCTGGGTTAGACGGCATATCTATTTGCAAGGCTTTACGTGATCAGAATGTGAATTCATCTATTATTATGTTGACTGCTCGCGATAGTGTGGAAGACAAAGTGGAGGGTTTAGCTGCAGGTGCTGATGACTACTTGACAAAACCGTTCTCATTTTTGGAACTCGATGCGAGAATCCAAGCGCTTTCGCGTAGACCAAAGCAATTTGTGGATGAAAGTGTGTTACAAGTGCGTGATCTTGCCATGTACCCGCATTTGTTTGAGGTGAAAAAAAGTGGCGTGAACATTGAACTGACTAGAAAAGAATTTGCCTTGCTAGAATTTTTTATGCGCAATGTCAATCGCATTCTTACAAGAGAACAAATTCTCGATCGTGTGTGGGGTGCAGATGAAGTGCCAATGACCAATGTGGTCGATGCCCTTGTGGTAAGACTTCGTCAAAAAATCAATGCAAAGGATCAAGCCCTTATCCAAACAATTCGCGGACTGGGTTATAAAATGACGCCATGATAGAGACTATCATGGTGTCGGAAAAGAAAATGCTGCGCAAGATTCAGTGGCGGCTGGTCGTGTGGCTGGTCACGGCGTTTGTGTTGTTTGGAACAGGGTTAGCCGCTGGTACTTTTTATGTATTAAAAAATCAATTGATGTATCAAAATCAAGTAACGCTTGAGCAGGGATGGGAGGCCAGAACTAGTGAAGCACTTGATTTGTTGACATCTGATCATCACGATCACCACTTTCAATCTTCTGATCAAAGATCCACTGAACTTGATGCGGTATGGGTAGTTAACAGTGGAGGACTAGTGTTGCGGGCTGGTTTGTCTCCGGTCGTAGATACGAGCACAATTAAAAGTTTGATCCTAAAAGCGGGAGTCTCTTTATCCCATCAGAAAAACGTTTATTTTTTTACTACTCGTATTGGCAATACTACCGTTTTGGTAGGCGCAATCCCATTATTTAAAGACCAACATTATTTGGGCTATTTAGCCAGCGCTAGTTCGCTTGCTGGGATGACAAAAACACTGCATGAGCTATATCTAATTGATCTTTATTTCGGGGTGATCAGTTTACTAACAATTTTTCTGATCACGCGGATACTATCGGGACGTGCGCTTATCCCCATCCGTAATGCGCTAGCAAGACAGCGAAATTTTGTCAATGACGCCGCTCATGAATTGAGGACACCGCTGGCGATTTTACGTGGTACGCTGGAGCTTACGCTGGGTGAGGATCATCTGCCAGTGATACGGGGTGCTTTGCAAGACGGGTTGGACGAAGTGGATTATTTATCGAGTTTGGTGGGTAATTTGTCTACGTTGGCGCGGATGGAATCCGGCACTTTGGATATGGATTGGCAGTTGGTGGATCTTTATGAAATTGCAAAAACAGTAATCGCTGCGCTGACAGCCCTAGGTGAGATGACAAAAGTGCGTCTCATCATTGAATCATCTGGGCCTGCAAAGTTACAAGGTGATCCGGTGCGGTTGCGACAGTTGTTTGTAATATTGCTGGAGAATGCAATAAAATACAATGTGGAAAATGGACAAGTGCGTGTGAGTTTACGACCACAAAGTCAAGGCTGGTTGTTAATTGTTGAGGATACAGGAGTGGGAATTCCGCAAGTAGATCTTCCGCATATCTTTGATCGTTTTTTTCGCAGCCTCAAAACGGCATCATACCAAGAAGGCAGCGGAATCGGCCTGGCCATTGCGGCGTGGATCATTGACCGCCACCGTGGGAAAGTGACGGTACAGAGTGAATTAGGGACAGGAACTACCTTTAAGGTGTGGTTGCCTGCACATAAATAAAATATTAATGAAAATTTCATCTAGATATCATTTTTACCGTTTATCCTTGTCTCAGAGAAAACAAGGTGAGGGGTAAGGTATGGTGTCACGTTCTGAGCAAAAAAGTAAGTTTCGTCGATCTTTTAAGCCCTCTGCACCACTTGGGGTATGGCTAATGGTCTGGCTTGTGGTGGCGCTGCTCATGAGCCTTGTTGTATGGGGGCTGTCGCACAATCCACTTTACGCAAGTAAATCCTTCTGGCTGGTGAGCAGGGCGGCTGCGATTGCTGCTTATGTGATGTTAACGATCACCGTTATACTGGGACTGGTGCTCAGCCACCCTCGCAACAAAGATACCTGGCAAGTATCAAAGCAGGTGCTGCCGTGGCATCAGGCGCTCGTTACTGTTTTTTTGTCGCTACTAGCCACACATCTCGTGTTTACCATATTGGATGCAAAATCAGGGGTACTTCCTATCAATATTCTGTTGCCCTTATATGCACATTATCGACCATACGCTATGTTATTAGGGTCATTGGGATTAGGACTGCTGTTGATGGTGTTATTGACAGCTCTTTGGCCCGGTGTGTTTCGCAGCATCTGGATGAAGGTTCATCGCATGGCTGCTTTTATCTGGTTAGCGGTTTGGCTACATGGGCTATTTGCAGGTACAGATGTGATTGGTTTTTATTACCTTTATCTTTTTACAGGGGTGATGGTAATGGGACTGTATTTGTGGCGGCACTGGGTGAGACCTGTGCGAGCAATCAAAAAATATTCGGCTTCGGAAGAAGTAATAAGGGGTTGATTTTACAATGTGGTTAAAAAGACTCATTCTCTTAGCTAGTGGTGCTAGCATCGCTGTTCCGATGTGGCTGATTGCGCAGTCAGGGATTGGCACACATACTGTCAGTGATACTGCTGCGCAATCTGCCACCTTCATGAAAACACTGACTCTGATGCAGGATAATCTTGTGCAGGTGCAGCATAAAAATCAATTGGCCGAAAAAAATTTACAACAATTACAAGTTAAATGGATGAAGTGGAAGGATCAAAATGCGAAATTGTTAACAATGCTGCAAACGGCTCGCACTGAAAACTTGTCTTTACAAAATGCGGTGATGAAATGGCAAGCTGCTGCGAATCAACCGCATGTACATACGGTCACAGGAGCTTCGGGACATGGGGATCATGGCGATGGGAGTGATAATTTTGGTGACTAAATCACGCAAAACCACGGATTACGTGGTAGTGGGAATTTCCGGTGTGGCGTTGTTTGGAAGCCTACTTTATGCCATGACGTTAAGTAGTTCGCTTCCTGTTGCGTCAGGAAGGGCGACGGGGAACAATCTGAAACTGCAGCAACAAATGCAGGTCATGTATCGAAAAATCTACAATCTAGAGATGAGCACGGACAACTTGAATGCGCATATTAGTCAAATGAATCAGCAAATTTCAGGTATTTCTACAGCAAAATTGAATGTCAGCATGCCTGCTACAAAATTTTCTCTGCCGCCAGTAACGCAAACCATTACCGGTGCTTCTGGCACTGTATACTAAGCAGGTGATAGGATGGCTATATTTACTGAAAATTATCGTGCGATGAGTTCACCTTTTGCCGTGCGAGTAGATCTGCCACATGCGGATGCTAACGCGAAAATGAGGGTGAGGCAACTATTTTCACGGCTACAACAGGCAACGGAAACCATTGAGCAATGTCTGTCACGATTTCGCGCGGATAGTGAGCTGTCTTCTGTCAATTCACACGTGGGTGAGGTGACGAGAGTGTCCTTGCTTTTTGCTAGTGTGCTTAAAAAAGCTGATGAGGCATATCAGCTAAGCGCTGGTCTGTTTGATCCAAGGGTCATTCAGGTGTTGCAGGACATAGGCTATCCCGGAGTGCGAAATAGCAATCTCGACAGAACACAGAGTGATCCAACAGAACATGCAATGGGAGACCAATTTGTCATTTGGCACGCAGATGATGTAATCGAACTTACCGCGCCCATTGACCTTGGCGGGATTGGCAAAGGGTATACTGTAGATTTTTTAGCGAAACAGGTATTGCAGACGTTTGCAGCAGAAGAAATGTCTGGATTTTTGGTCAATGCTGGTGGTGACGTGATACTGCATGGCAGGCAGGAAAACGGTGAACCATGGACGGTAGGGGTAGAAAATCCCTTTTCCCCTAAAGAGATTTTTGCGGCACTGACATTAGCCGATCAGACGGTGGCGATCTGCACGAGTTCAAAATGGCGGCGTAAGTGGTTACATCAAGGGAAAGAAATGCACCATTTGATTGATCCTCGTACGGGTTCTCCTGCACGTACAGAAGTGATGAGTGTCACGGCGCTTGCACCGGAGGCCGCTATCGCCGAAGTCATGACTAAAATGGTGTTCCTTGAAGGGGAATGTCGCAGTGAGCTTGTGGATTCATCGCGGATTCTAGTGATTAACGAACGGCGAGAAATTATTTATACGCCTTCGCTGGCTGATCATTTGGCATGGGTAACTCCTGAGGCGAGTCGTGTGCAGCAGCTACTGTAAAATGCGTTTGTATGTTAGTGGTACCAAGACAATCCTTTCGCCCATACATTATCGTAACGTTTTGTAGAATGCGGAAGGGTGTTGTCAAAATGCCGAGTTTACCAATCATTCATGTGGGATCTAAAGGGTCATTTGTGACGTTGCTGCAATTGAATTTAAATGGGTTAGCTCTAAATTACAACAATTTTGCTGTTGATGGGGTATTTGACAATAAAACAAGTGATGCCCTGAAAAATTTCCAGGATCGATTCACTTTGAATCCCACTGGTAGCGCAGATGATGTGACTTGGAAAATACTAGACGCTAATGTCAAAGCGGTGCAAAAATTATTGAATAGTAGAGGATATCCTCCTTTGAAACCTGATGGTTGGTATGGGCCTTTGACGAAGAATACCGTGCGCAAATTTCAGACAGACAATGGATTATATCCGACAGAAATTGTGGATCCTAGAACGCGACAAAAATTATTTAATCCTCATCCAAAAGATAACTTCGAATCCCGCCCTAGTTCCAATGAATTAAGTTCGCTTCAACCCCATGTCGCAGCACTTGCAAAAAAATTCCTCATATTAACTCAGGAAAATCATTTGGACGTCCAGATTTATACTGCGTTTCGAAGTTGGGATGAAGAGGATCGCTTGTACGCACAAGGGCGATGGGCTTCGGGTCAGATTGTGACTAATGCTAGGGGCGGTGATTCTTATCATAACTGGGGGCTCGCTTTTGATGCGGCACCTTACGTCAAAGGGAAAATTTCCAATGATACATCAGCGTTCAAGCGCATGGGCGCGCTTGGGGAGCAGGTGGGATTGCAGTGGGGCGGTACCTTTCGGAGTCTCGTCGATTATCCGCATTTTCAATATACATTTGGTCTCAACACCTGGGATTTGCTCAATGGGGTCAGGCCGCCTGCTAGTAAATAGTGAACACTCGATGTGGTCATTGGGGAGCCGGGGCGAGCGGCAGCGAAGGCGCTCTCTCACGCGCGTTACACGCGCAAAGTCGTTCGACGCCTTCGCTGCCGCTCACACCCGTTGTCCACAATCATATGCAAAAAAACATGTCATCAGGCAGCATCGTTAGATAACCTTTGCTTTGCTGGGATAATAGTATAACACCCCGGCTACAATTAATCCCACTACCCATGCAAAGTCAGCGTCACCAAAAGCTTTAGCTAAGAAACCAGTGTAAAGAGTGGTGTTCATAAATGGAAATTCAAGGATGATCGCGACGACGTAAGCAATGATGGCAGTCCAATTGACATCTTTATATGTTCCTCCACGTGTGAAAATGGATGGTAGGTCGTATTTCCCTTTTCTGAGGAAATAAAAGTCCACCAAGTTGATCGCTGTCCAAGGAACGAGGAAGTAGAGTAAAAGCAGCAAAAAGTTGGAATAGTTGTTCAGGAAATTGCCCTGTCCCCAAATTGAAATTCCTGTACCCAAGATGGCGATGATGCCAGAGATCGTGGCGCGTGATGAACTCTTAAAAGTCCATTTTGTAAATGGACTGACAGTGGTGGTAATCGACATAAAACCGCCATATAAGTTCAGTACATTAATGGCAATAGCCCCAAGCAACACCACGATATAGACAATCCAAGTCAAGTGGTTGCCTGCAAGTGAGGCAATATAGTTGGTGGTGTTTGCGTTATAAGCGCTTGAAGCAATTTGGGCTCCTGCAGCACCGATAATCATCATCCAGATAGATCCAATCACTGAACCTAGATAAGAATACCAAAAAGTAGATCCAATAGATGTTTCGCTGGGCAGATACCTAGAATAGTCAGCCACATAAGGTGCATAAGTGATTTGCCATGTGGCCACAATGGATAGAACAAGAAAGAACGGACCAAATGCAAAATGTGTTTGTTGGAAAGCGGCGCTCACACCTGGTGATGAAAATAGTTTTATTGTTACGAATAAAAAGACAATAAAGAACAAAATAGCAACATACCGCTCATATCGATGGATCACATCGTAACCGTACAGCACCAACACGTACGTGAGCAAATTGGTGATGATAGCAGCTAAGGTAAATGGCATGTGAAAAAGCGAAGCCAATGCCTCTGCACCCAAGACACCCGTCGAGGCAAAAAAGCCAATATACATGAGTACGACAAGGATCAAAGGCAATATAGCGCCAATAATGCCAAATTGGGCTCGACTTTGAATCATTTGGGGAATTCCGAGCTTTGGTCCTTGCGCGGAGTGTAAAGCCATGAAAATTCCGCCAAGTAGATTTCCGACTACAATAGCGACAATCGACCAAACAAGATTTAACCCCAGAATTATTGCTAATCCCCCAGTGACAATCGTGGTGATTTGCATATTGGCTGAAAACCAGATAGCGAAAAGGCTGGAGGGTTTGCCTTTGCGATCTGATTCAGGAATATACTCAATGGTTCGATTTTCAAATTGCATCGATCATTACTCCCTTCTTTGTTAGTTTCTAAGTTTATGGCCATCTGGATTTTGCTTTTGCGACTAATTGCCTAATTTGCTCCTGATCCACCGTAGTTATTCTGCCGTCTCTCACCACCTCCTTGCCGTGCACGACAACGCGCTCAATCGCCGTCGGTTGCATAGAATACACGAGGTGATATGGAAGCAAATCAGGCGCGAACGGTTGCAATGATAGATCATCGATGCGGATGCCTACAAAATCCGCATGATACCCCGCTTCCAACTTCCCAATGGGTAATCGCAGCAATTTGCCGCCATTGGCTGTTCCCATTGCAAATGTGTCACTGGCGCGAAGGCAAGTGGCATCCAATCGATTCACCTTTTGAAGAAGCGCCGCCATGCGCATCTCTTCAAAGATACTGACGCGGTTGTTGCTGCACCCGCCATCACTACCAAGCCCCACCATGACTCCTGCTTGCATCAGATCAGGAATGCGCGTCACCCCATCTGCCAAAAACATATTGCTGGAAGGGCAGTAGGCAAGCGCTGCCTGTCTCGCTCCGAGCAGTTCAATCTCGCTCTCGTCAAGCCACACTAAGTGAATGGCGATCATGGATTCGTCGAGCACGCCCAAGTGATCCAAATAGTGGACTGGCCGCATGCCATAATCACGCATGATTTCCTCCACTTCAAATGGCTCTTCCGCCACGTGGATGTGG
>JAJZCJ010000130.1 GCA_021846145.1 Bacillota bacterium | reverse complement strand
AGATGTTAAAAAATGGGTAGATTATACGATTAGATCCAATGATGATAATAGGATAATAATTCCAATAACACAGTTCATCAAAGGATTATCTTGGTAGTTATGATGAAGAAGGAACAGATGGTGGGTTATCATGGTTGCCTTAAAAATGATTGTACTGATTTTGTCACTTGGTATGGATACGCTCATGATGTCCTTATCACTCGGTTTTGTTCAGACCAAAGGGAAAGTTAAGATTGCCCTTACGTTTGCATGTGCAGAAGCGCTAATGCCTTTAATCGGGCTGTTAATCGGTAAAGGTGCAGGTCGACTCATTGGGGTTTGGGCTTCGTTAATCGGAGGATTTGTTCTATTAGCAGTTGCTGTGTGGCTAATTTTCTTCGAGGAGGAAGACGATGAGGAAGAAAAACTAGAACGGAATTTAGCCGGGTGGACCCTAATTCTGACGGCTTTGAGTATTAGTTTAGATGAATTGGCAGTTGGTTTTTCGATTGGTCTTGTCGGGGTTCCTGTCGCTTTAACGATTATTTTGATCGCATTGCAAGCTTTCGTTTTTACGTTTGTGGGACTTACGTTCGGTTTCAAGTTAAAACCATTTCTTGGTGAATGGGCTGAAAAATTGGCTGGCATTATCCTTGGGTTGCTCGGTATATGGATATTGATTGATGCCATCATACATTTGGTTCATCGCTGAGTTATTCAGGTAACGCGGGCGCATATGCCGTAACTCCAGCCATGTCGCGATTGCATAAATACTCCACGGTGGTATGCTGCCCTTGTTCAGTTCTCGGCCCGGGTCTATTCTACACAAGGTTGGGGAACAAATCGTTCAATTTGGCACCCATTTCCTAATGGGCGCGCAAGTTAGTGAGGATTTCTTGGAGCTTTTGTTTTGAATCGAATTTTTGTAAAGGCGTGTATAGATATAATTTAAGATCTGGCGAATCTTGGACGCGAAAAGTCGCATGATGGAACGCCATTTTCCCTACCATTGGGTGGTTCACTTCTCTATAGCCGTCATCTCTTCCTAGTACATTATGGCGGGACCACATATGGCGGAATTCTGGGCTGACCTCTTTAAGCCGATCAACCAATTTTGTAAATAAAGGGTCTCCCGCGTACCGATCATAACTGATTCGAAATTGAGACAACACTTGTTGGGCAATTTTTTCCCAATCGACAATTCGTTGACGAAGTTCCGGATTTGCAAACACTCTCCAGATTGTATTACGTTCTTCTGCTGTCATTAAATTAAAATCTCCAAGTAAAGCGCGAGCTGCATCATTCCAAACCAAGATATCCCAACGGCGACCAAGAATACAAGCCGGATTTGTTTCCAGACTGGTCACTATATTTCGCAAACTTTCACTCACGATTTCCGCGGGATATTCATTATTTGAAGTGTTTAATTTTCCGGCCAACGCAAAGAGGTGCTCACGTTCTATCGGGTCTAAGCGCATAGCTTGAGAAAGATTTTCAAGAACAGTGGCCGAAACCTGAATTTTTCTCCCTTGTTCGAGCCACGTATACCACGTAACGCTGATTCCCGTTAATTCAGCCACTTCTTCTCTTCGTAAACCAGGAGTACGACGACGCTGGGTAGGCAAAATCCCAAAATCGGCAGGGTTTAATGCTGCACGCCGTTGCTTGAGGAAATCCGCCAACGCCTTTACGCGAAGACTGTCCATCATCACTTATCGTTCCTCTCTAGTAGTATTTATACCAGTATAATTATTTATATTGTACTAGTATTAACAACGTTTTAAAATCTACGTGAACACGTCCTCCATATGAAATAGAATCTCTTAGAGGAGCTCAGACCGGTGAATACGAAAAAAAGCGTTTCATTTTGGTTCATCATTTGCGCCATTTTTTTTGGTAACTTTCTATCGCTCTTGAACACAACAACGGTGAATGTGTCATTTCCTTTATTTATCGCATACTTTCACAGCACGCTTGGTTCAGTTCAGTGGATTTTATCCGGCTTTGTGTTGGCCACAGGAGTCATCGCACCTGCGGTAGGTTATTTGGGGAATCTGCTAAGCTATAAACGGTTATACCTCATTGCAATGGGCGGATTCATTCTTTTTTCGGCATTCTGTACGTTTGCATGGAACATTGATTCTCTGATTGCGTTTCGAGTCATTCAAGGCTTGTTCAGCGGGATTATGCTGCCGACGACAATGACTATCATTTATCAAGTCTTTGAAAAAAAAGACCAACCGTTAGCCATGAGTTTTTGGAGCTTGTCATCCATGTTGGCTCCGGCCTTTGGCCCAACCATCGGTGGATGGATCATCGAGTATTTTGGCTGGAGGTCTATCTTTGCGATCAACATCCCCATCGGGCTGATTGCACTACTGGTGATTATCCGTTCTATCCCATATTATCGCATTGGCGCAAAAAATACGTTTGATTTGGTTGGACTGCTTGCAGCGACAGTCAGCAGCATCTTCCTGCTGTTTGGGGTTAGTCAAGGCAATAGTTGGGGATGGACATCGGGGAAAACTTTATTGATGCTCATCCTTGGCATTGTCATATTAGGTTTATTTATAAAGTGGGAATTGTCGATAAAGACTCCGTTGCTTCAATTGCGGTTATTGAAAAATTTCCGCTTTACGTACAGTTTGGTACTTAATTCCGTGCTCACCATCTCACTGTATGCGGTGGCTCTCCTGATCCCGATTTATCTTCAGGATGTACAGCGTTTATCTGTACTGCAAACAGGCTTGATCTTACTCCCAGGCTCTTTGGCTCTGGCCGCAGTTTCTCCGTTTATTGGAAAGATATACAGAAAGACTGGCCCTTTTTGGTTGATTTTGATTGGCACATTCCTGATTGGCGCAGCAACATGGGCGTTGGCGCATTTGGGATTATCCACTTCGATAGGTTTTATCGTCGCTTTGCTCGTCCTTCGTTACATCGGGATCGCCCTCAGCAATATGCCCGTGAACAATGTGGGAATGAGTTCAATCCCGAAGGTTGATTCAGGCAATGCTTCAGCCATCACCAACTGGGTGCGGCAAGGAGTGGCCGCTTTATCTGTCGGCATATTCAGTTCCCTGCTTGGCGCACGGATCACGATCCATTTGAGGGAGTTACAACTCCTGTATCCTGCCGGACATTCCTTTATTGGACAGCAGGCGTTGACCCTCGGCGTAAACGATGTATTCATGGTCGGTACCACTATAGCGGCTATTGTGATTCCAGTCACGATTTTGTTGCGGTATTCTAAAGTGGAAGCCAGTAAGACTGGTTCCTTTTAGTCCCGCAATTACGGGCAAACGGGCTGCACAAAGTTGCCCATTCCTTCTTGCATATAAGGGCCGGAGTGCGACACAAGCGTACATGATGTGTTGTAAATAGACAGTGATATTACTAGAGCAAATTGGTAGGGAGTCGCTCAAATTTACTTGGGGCAGACTCCTTGACTCAGCCAGCGGACCAGATCAACTATCATGTCATAGGCAGTGGGCGAGCGATCCCCCAAAACAATGAAAAAGATAAAGGACTTCTCTTGCGGGAAAATGATTCGTCGAAATGATACAAAAACCAACTAAACCTATTTAATTTGAAATTTATTTTTCCCGGACGTTTGTTGTATAGCCACCGATATTACAATCATGGTGTATACTGGGAAGGTGAAAAAGGTTAGCAAGCTTTTTTCTGGATGTAGCATTACATAACCAATTTTGGTAGGGCGAATAAAAATCCCATTTTGCTCGAGTTTTCAAGGGAGTGTCATTCATGACAAGCCAATCAAAGATCATCACTGCAATAATAGTTTTAGCTAGTGTTAGCCTATTTACCATCGTTGGTTGTTCCACAACCAAACCAGTCAGTCCGAAACAAGTTAATTCAGAATTACTAATGAAACCAGTTAAATCAAAACCACTAATTGCAAAATATTTTTCTTCGCACGGTCAATCATTTAACGCCAAATCCTTCTATATTTCTGCAGAGTCAGGAGAATACATTGCAGTCAACACTCCACCCAAAAACGGGGGCAATTATACACAAGGGGCTTACCTGTTTCACATCCAGAACAACAGGGCGAACTTAGTTTCTCAGCTCCATTTGGCGGGTGGAATAATCTTAATTCCCTCACAAACAATTGTGCCTGGATTGCACGGATTGGTTGTTCTGGATAAAGGAACTTTGGGACACTCCGTAGGATCATATACTGGCCCATATTCGTCCCATCTAGCGGAAGGGCAAGAAATCGATATGGTCTACATATTTAATACGGACAACGATCAATTAGTTTGGAGATCTCCAGACATCCCAGGCTCTGTTGATCTTATTCCTTTACACGGAGGGATGAAATCGGGTTTGGCCGTACAGGTTGTCGGTGTACCCTTTGGTGCAAACCCGAAAGGTTACGGCATGGACGCCTATACAAGAGATACACAGATATATCAGTGGCTACCGAGTAAAAAGACGATGGATACTGCATCCATTGGTTTGGAGACTTCGTCTGCGCAACCCACCACTGAAGAATCTCTTGGGTTTACTGGTAAAGGGATGTTGATCGGCCAAACTGGTTATCTTCAAGGACCTGATTCGCTAGGTGGTTACGGCATGGATAGCACTGGTTCGATCTACGGATATTCTTACTCCATGCCTTACATTCCGTCTAACTCGATCGTAACGAAGATTGATGGACAGATTCTTTTTAATTTAGCATCTTTCTTGCTTCAAACTGAAAATGTACCATTTGGCGATAAAGGGATCGTCGACATTTGGTCATATGGTTCGATAAAAAAATACTCTTTGGAATCGATTCCACAACCTCTTTCGTGGGATACTCCTTTGTTGGATCAAATTCAAAGCGGTCCGTATGGGTTGGGCAATTAGCAAGTGGAATAGAAAACGACTCGAAGAGGGCTTAGGTGATTGATCTAAGCCCTCTTTTTACTTCAGACGACAAGTCATCAATATAGAAAATCAACTGCAGTAAAATTATGTATATTCATGCGCAGCGTGAAGTTTATGTGCTTTTGCGCAATAGGGCGAGGGAGTGCAATTGCAACAAGAGCCAGGACGCAAGGAAAATGGTAGATTTCCGTTACTGTTTGAAATATAATGTTGCTGTTATAGCATAACGTCCGAAAGTTGTCTGTGTAAATTGTCCCAAGATTGACGGTTTCGTTGTTCAAATGAGCGGGAAGAGTCAACTCCTTCCCATCAGACAAAACGAAAATGATTCTTTCAGGTGGTTGAAAGGAAATGAACGCAAAGGAAGCCCGTGAACAAACAAAATTATGGCGACAACCACGGCTTGAAGGTGTGGAGCTGCTGCATGCAACCTATGTCAAGCAAACATTTTCACGCCATATGCATGAAGGCTTTGCCATTGGCGTCATTGAACAAGGGGCACTCAAGTTTTCGTATCGAGGGGAAAACCTTGTTGCGCCGGTTGGCCATATCAACTTAGCCAGTCCGGGTGAAGTCCATGACGGATATGCTGCAACTGATGGTGGATGGACATATCGGATGTTCTATCTTGACTCTGGTGTGCTGCAGCAAATCACGTCTCAGATGTCGGGACGGCCAGAAACAATCCCCTTTTTTCCAATGGGCGTAATTTGGCATGAGGAACTGGCACGGCTGATTCGAAGCCTGCATATGGCTCTCGAACAACAGAACACGCCTACCCTCGAACAGGAATCCCGTTTGTTGTGGATGTTAGGGCAGTTTGTCGTTCGTTTTGCGGATGAACATGTGTCGATATGTGCTGTGGGTAGAGAAGACCAAGCAGTAAACAGGGTACGGGAATATATCGAGGCATTCTATCCGGAAGATATTTCGATTGAACAACTGTCTCATGTCGCCAACCTCAGTCCATTTCATCTCATTCGTGTGTTCCGGAATCACGTGGGTCTACCACCGCACGCCTATCTGATACAGGTGCGGGTCGCGCGTGCCAAGGGACTCCTGCTGCGAGGTCAATCGATTTCCAGCGTAACCTTTAAAACGGGATTCACGGATCAAAGCCATTTCACCAGGCAGTTCAAGAGAATCACCGGTGTGACGCCGAGCAAATACAGCAAGATTATACAAGACTCCACTAGCTGAGTGGCTTAGACTAAGCCATGTAAGGCAGTCTGATGCCTGCTGCGCAGGGCAGTAATGCCTATGTCAGTACATTTAAGGTGGAGGGGATTGGCATGATTCGTCCATGTGTTCCCAGTGACTTTGAAACCATTAACGAGATCATCAACGACGCTGCAGAAGCGTATCGGGAGGTGATTCCTCAGGATTGCTTTCGAGAGCCGTACATGTCGCCCGAAGAGCTTCGATACGAGATGGAACATGGCGTCGATTTTTGGGGATATGAAGAATGCGGTAGCCTGATGGGTGTCATGGGTATTCAAAATGTGAAGGACGTTACCCTTATCCGTCACGCCTATGTCCGCACAATGAAGAGAGGGCAAGGCATTGGAAGCCGGTTGTTGTCCTATCTGCGTGAACAAACGACACGGCCAATCCTGATTGGCACTTGGGCTGATGCGGAATGGGCGATGCGCTTCTACGAAAAACACGGGTTCCACCTGGTAGAAGAGGACGAGAAAAATCAACTACTTGTGACGTATTGGTCTGTCCCGTTGCGGCAGGTAGAAACTTCAGTGGTACTGGCAGATGAGAACTTCACGCATTCACCACGCTGGCAAACGAAAGACTACAGCGCACCCTGATCTCCTCGTGTTGTTCTTTCACAATAGCTCGCATGGCTGTGTTTTATCAAGAGGTTTTCCTTGGTTTTATCATCACGGTACGTGGATCTGGGTGTGAAACATAGGTGAATGGGCACTGGCGAATGAGGCTGGTGCCCATTTCTTTTGTGGATTTCAAAATCTATGAATAAGACATGCATCTATTAATTTTCCACTATTTTATGGAAGTATGCTACTGAACACTTGGGGGCTTTAGTTCAAGAGGTCGGCCTCTGTCCGATGTGGGATTATTATGCAAAACAGCAAGATCGGGCATTCTCAGATGTCACATTGGCAGAAGCATCTTTTGCGATGCTCCTGCCGGCTTCTGATGGTGCCTCATTAACTCAGTGCTTCTTGGCGTCTTTTCTCTACAGTGTCGAGCAAACTGGTGAACGAATCGATGAATTGTTGCAGACCCTTGGTTTTTAATTCTGCGCCAATTTGCTCAACGTCCAGACCGTGTTGACTACAACGGCGCAGCACTTGATCGTCTTCTGCGGCAAATTGATCTACGGTGCGCAACGGGCTGCCGTGATCAAGAAAGGCCTGCATTGTGGTGGGTGGCATCGTATTGACAGTGTCCGGCCCAATTAACTGATCCACGTATAGCACATCAGGCAACTGTGGATTTTTTGTTCCCGTCGATGCAAAAAGTGGGCGCTGGGGGTGGGCACCAGCTTGTTTGAGACGGTTAAAACGCTCACTTTGAAATAGGTTCACATATTCACGATAAATTTGCCTAGAGTTTGCAACCGCTACTTTGCCCATCAGTTCGCTTTTTGCGTCCCCTTCCACCAATGCCTCCACCGCACTGTCGAGACGACTGACAAAAATACTCGCTACCGAAGCCACCGTATCAAGCGGTAGTTTGTTCTTATAGCGCCTTTCCAACCCCAATAGATACGCTTCTGCCACGTCGAGATAGTCTTGGCGCGTGAACATCAGCGTGGCATTTACGGAAATTCCTTCTGCAATCAGATCGGTGATGGCACGCACTCCGGCAGGTGTTGCTGGTACTTTGATCATCAGGTTGGGACGCTCAATTTTGGCCCAAAGCCGGCGCGCCTCTGCTACTGTTTGCTCATAATCGTGGCAGAGTGCTGGTGGCACCTCTAGGCTGACAAAGCCGTCAGTCTCATCTGACTGGACGTATACCGAACGCAGCACATCCGCTGCACGCTTAATGTCATCGACTGCCAATTCCTCGTAAATCTGATACTTGTCGCTACCTTGATGGGCTAGGTGCTTGATGTCAGCCAGATACAGGTCGCTTTTGCCAATCGCATTTTCAAAAATGGTGGGATTGGACGTGACACCGCGGATTCCGGAGTCTACCAATTTGCCAAGTTCGCCTGATTGCAAAAGATCTTTGCGAATGTAATCAAGCCACGGACTTTGTCCCAGAACAGCAAGTTCCTGAAGTTTCGTCATGCCTCCTGACCACTCCTTTCGATACTTGTTTTGACAGCTTCTATTATATGTTCAACAGTAAATCCAAACTGCTTGAGCAAATCCTCTGCGGGAGCGGATGCGCCAAAATGGTCAATGCCCACCATGACCCCTGCATCGCCCAAATATTGTTCCCAGCCAAAAGGCAATGCCATCTCCACGCCTACGCGGGCTTTCACTGTTTTAGGTAACACGTGAGCCTTGTATGCTGCGTCTTGTTCATCGAATAAACGGAATGCAGGCAAACTGACTAGTCGGATAGAGTAACCTGCTGCCTCTAATTGATTTTTGGCGGCCAGCGCT
>JAJZCJ010000129.1 GCA_021846145.1 Bacillota bacterium | reverse complement strand
AGTTCCGCGACAAATTCTTCTGTTTCGCGCGAGGCGGTACCGTTGCCGATGGCGATCAAATCCACCTGATCATGAGCGATCACTTCGCGCAGTGTCGCTTTGGCTTCCGCCACTTTGTGATGCGGAGCCGTAGGATAAATCACGCCCACCCGCAATAATTTCCCTGTCTCATCGACGACTGCCCATTTGCAGCCTGTGCGATAGGCGGGATCAAGGCCTAGTACCGTCTTTGCCTTGACAGGTGCCTGTAACAAAAGCGGACGCAAATTTTCCGAAAAAATTCGGATGGCTTGTTCCTCTGCGATTTCCGTCAGTTCATTGCGCAGATCCCGTTCTACTGCAGGAGCCAGCAAGCGTTTATAACTGTCTTCTAACATCGCCTGCAAGTAGGGTGCCGCGACGGTGGATTTGGGGATGTACGTTCGCTGTAGATAGGTAAGAATGGTGGCCGCATCGATGCCGATTTTGACCCGCAGTATCCCTTCTGCTTCACCGCGATTGAGGGCAAGAATGCGGTGGGGCACGATGCGCTTGACCGCTTCGGAAAATGCATAGTACATTTCATATACATGCTTGTCCGATGATTCTTCTGCTTTTTTTTCCGTGACAAGCATGCCGAGTTGCCATGTTTCGCGGCGCACCCACTGGCGTACTGCGGTGTCATCTGCCACCATTTCTGCGCAAATGTCCATGGCACCGGTTAGCGCTTCATCTGCGGTAGTCACTTGTTTGTCTGGATTTACGTATTGTTCTGCTTCTTTTACAGGGTCACCTGTGGTGGGCAGTTGCAATAAATAGAAGGCTAGCGGTTCAAGCCCTTTGTCTCTAGCCATGGATGCGCGCGTTCGGCGCTTTTGTTTGTATGGTCGATATAGATCTTCTACTTCTTGCAATTTGGTCGCTTGGGTAATGGCATTTTGCAGTTCTGGACTTAATTTACCCTGTTCTTCGATGGTCCGTGTGACTTCAAGCTTACGTTCCTCTAAATTGCGCAGGTAGGATAGTCGTTCCTGAATGAGACGAATTTGGTTTTCATCTAGCGTACCTGTCATTTCTTTTCTGTATCTGGCGATAAAGGGAACCGTATTGCCTTCGTCAAGTAGATCTGCTGTGCGTTTAAGCTGAATTTGCGAAATTCCTGTCTCTGTTGCGATAATTTTCAACATTTGATCAAGTGTCACGAAAAAACCCCCACTTTTGCTCTATGATGATTGTAATACAAGGAGGGAGGCCAATGTCAATGAAAACTGTTCCGTCTAGGCGCTGGCTACCTATTCTTGCCTTGCTGCTTGTCAGCGCGTTTTGGGGAGGACACTCTGTGATTGGGAAAATAGTGGAGCAACAGATGTCCCCACTAGCCCTGACCGTGTGGCGATTTACTTTTGGAGGACTATTGTACCTGCCGCTTGGGTTGCGACTGGTTCGCTTTCGCGGATGGACGGCCCGACTGTTCTGGCAGGTGGCGTTAACTGGCCTTTTGTGGGCCGTGCTGTACCCGCTTTTTTACTATCAAGCGCTGCGCTCTATCTCTCCCGTGCAAAGTTTGCTATTAATTAACACATCACCTTTGTTTGTGGTGATGTTTAGCAGATTTTTGCTCAAGGAACGCATTCATTTGCTGCAGGCGCTAGGAATTCTGGTGGCATTTCTGGGAATTGTGTGGATGACGGTGGGACAATGGGGCAATACGACATCGCTCGCGGGCATCCTCTTGACACTTTTTGCGGCCATTGCATTTGCTGGCTATACTGTGTCTTCACGAGCTTTATCAAAATTGTCGTTGTTTGACTTGCTTGCCGCCACTTCCCTGTGGGGGGCGGTCGATTCGTGGATCATCACGGTGGTGTCTGGTCAAACGAATGAGGTGTGGCATGCGCTTAGCGATTTAAATCAGGCCGGTTGGTTGGAATTTCTCTATATCGTGCTGATAGTCAATACGCTTGCCTACGTTTTATACCTTTATGGATTGCGGCGGTTGTCTACTCCCGTGTCCTCCGCATTGACTTTTTACCCGCAGGTCCTTTTCGCGGCCTTGTTACAATGGGTTTGGTTTGGCACGCCACCTGCGGGAAGTGTGGTCATCAGCGCCATTTTTATCCTAGGTGGTGTGCTACTGATGAATCTGCGTTTACAAAGAAATGGGGGTATCCGATGAATTCAGAAGATCTGGCTATTTCGATGAAAGGACTGCAAATGTGGTACGGCAGCAAACTGGTGTTAAAAGGGATTGATTTGGACGTGTACCGCGGTCAAATCGTAGGCTACATTGGTCCCAATGGAGCAGGCAAAAGCACGACCATTAAGGCCATGCTAGGGCTCGTGACGGGGTATGTGGGGGCAATCCGAATTTTCGGACAGGACATTGCCAGTGGCGACGTGAGTTATAAACGCAGAATTGGCTATGTGCCAGAAACGGCCGAGATTTATGATGCGTTAACAGCGAGGGAGTACCTGACGTTTATTGGAGGATTGTACGGACTGGATGACAAGCAGTCAGAACGCAAGGCGAATGCCTTAATGCGTATTTTTGAGCTCGCAGAAGTTTACGACGCGCGTATCTCTACCTATTCCAAAGGAATGAGGCAGAAAGTCATGCTGATTTCTAGTTTGCTGCATAATCCGGACATTTTGATTCTTGATGAGCCATTGAGTGGACTGGATGCCAATAGTGTGATGGTGGTCAAGGATATTTTGAGTGCGCTTGCCAAGCAGGGAAAAACGATATTTTATTCGTCGCACATTATGGAAGTGGTGGAGAAGATCAGCAATCGCATTGTTCTCATCAGCGATGGGCAAATTGTCGCGGATGGCAGTATGGAGGAGTTAAAAGCCAAATCAACTGAACAGTCGCTAGAGGAGATTTTCAATGATATCACAGGGTTTCATGAGCACAAGGATATTGCGGAGCGATTTGTAGCAATCATTCAAGAGGTGTGAGGATGAAAGAATTTGTGTTCTTAAAAGTGCTTGATCGATTTCAGGGGATTTTTATCAAACTTGGCTGTGACTATGCGATGATGCGCAGGATTCTTCAAGTCAAATTCACCATGGACGGACGCAGAGTGCCTACCATCATGAGTCGGGCGAGCAGGAATAGAGGTCAAAGTGGCACGGATGATAGAAATGTGTTTCTCCGTTCCCTGTGGATTTATTTGATCATGGGCATGATGCTCGTTCCCTTTGTGCTGATGAAGCAAAATTATATGTATCAAATGAGCATCGCGGCAGGAATTCTCATGTTTCTCGTGATGACATCGATGATTTCTGACTTTTCTTCTGTATTGCTCGATATTAGGGATCGCATCATCATTTCCACAAAGCCAGTGGACAAAAGAACGATTAACTTTGCCCGAACGCTGCACATCATTAATTATCTACTGATTTTAACAGGCACGCTTGCAGGACCGTCATTAATCGCAGGGCTGTTTAGTCAGGGGATCGTGTTCTTTATTGTCTATTTGCTAGAGATCGTGCTGATGGACATTTTTGTACTGGTCATCACCGCCCTTCTCTATTTGCTGATATTGAATTTTTTCGATGGTGAACGACTAAAAGACATGATTAATTATTTTCAAATTGCGCTTTCGATTGCGATTGTCATTGGCTATCAGTTAGTAGGTCATGCTTTTTCGCTCATTAATTTTCATGTTCAGTTTCATCAAGCGTGGTGGCAATTTCTGATCCCCCCTTTCTGGTTCGGTGCTACTTTTGCATGGTTGATGAGCGGTCAAGCTACTTTCTCACTGATTTTGTTATCCACTCTCACGCTGGTTATTCCACTTGTGTTATTTGCAATTTACATACGTCTGATGCCAGTGTTTGAGAGACAGCTTCAGAAACTATCTGCAAATTCGACGAAGGCAACTCAGAAAAAGTACATTTGGTTAAAGGTATTAACAAGCATTTCGACCGTTAAAAGTCAGGAACGCAG
This sequence comes from Bacillota bacterium, assembly GCA_021846145.1. Next base: position 4,643 of record JAJZCJ010000129.1, on the reverse strand, counting down.
CTTTTTTCGATTTGCCGCGTTGATGATGGCGCGGGAGCGGGATTTCAAGTTGAAAGTATATCCTTCGCTTGGGTTTTCTATTATTTTACCGTTCATTATTATTCTCAATTCAGCGTTATCAAACGGCTTGAGTGTGCTTGCAGCAAGTAAGTGGTTCTTGTCTATCTATCTGAGTGGCGTTGTGATCCCGACAGTGATGCTGATGTTGAAGAACTCAGCACAATACGGTGGGGCTTGGATTTACCAGGCGACGCCAATTCAAGATTATGCCGCTCTTTATAAAGGAACGATTAAGGCGGCGCTCTTGCGGTTATTTGTACCGATATATGTCGTGCAAAGTGTGATCTATGTGGCTATTTTTGGGCTTCGCATTATTCCTGATTTAGTGGTTGTATTGTTGAGCATGTGGCTTTACGCCGTGATGACCTTTCGCATGAGCCGTAAAGTGTTGCCGTTTTCTGAACCTTTTTCTACGGCACAACAGGCGAATCGATGGTCGACTTTGCCGCTCATTATGCTGATTATGGTTTTTGCATTGGTTCATTATTTGTCTACATTAGTAACATATGGCGTGTACATTTACGGTGTGGTGTTATTAATCCTGAATCTAGTGGTCTGGAAAATAGGTTTTCGTGTTGTAGTGAGAACAGCTAAGGGAGACGTGGTATGACGCAAACAGTACTGATTACGGGTGCCTCAGGAGGAATCGGCTACGAACTGGCCAAGCAATTTGCCAGCCATCGCTACGACCTTGTATTGGTCGCGCGCAGGGAAGATGAACTTGTGCAAGTCAAACTGGAATTGGAACGGCAACATGGGGTGTCGGTCACGGTATTTCCAATGGATTTGACTCAACCTGCTTCCATAGAGGCGCTAGGCGAGCAGTTACAAAAAGCCGCGATAGACGTTCAGATGCTTGTGAATAATGCCGGGTTTGGCGCGTATGGTCCGTTTGCGGACGCGGATCTGAAATCGCAATTGGGGATGATTGATTTAAATATTCGCACGTTAACGCATTTGACGCGATTGCTGTTGCCTGCGATGCAGCAAAGGGGCTCAGGGAAAATATTAAATGTGGCTTCGACGGCAGCCTTTCAACCGGGGCCACTGATGGCCGTGTATTACGCGACGAAAGCGTACGTATTGTCTTTCACAGAAGCGCTTGCCAACGAATTACAAGGGCAGGGAATTACGGTGACAGCGCTCTGTCCTGGACCCACACGGACGAGTTTTGGCAAACGGGCAAATTTTCATCATTCTTTGCTTTTTGACAAGTTTGGAATGGATGCGCCAACTGTGGCAAAGGTGGGCTACGATGGGTTGATGGCGAACAAGGTGGTCGTGATTCCGGGGGTTATGAATTGGTTGTTTGCCCAGTCGAGCCGTTTTCTTCCACGCAAAATGGTGACGAACGCGGTGCGAAAATTGCAGGAGCAACGGTAATTGAAGCAAGGGATTCTGCTGGTGCGGGAACCCCCTTTTTCGATCAGTGCTTGATGATGGAGAAATTATCCCTGAGGAGCGCCCAATTTTGCGGAAATGAGTATTCTAGTACCCAATAACTGATTCCTCGCAGGCCGAAAGTTTTTACCAGATCAAACTTGGCCTGTGCGCTACGTGCATCTTCAAACCATACTTCGTGAGACCGTCCCTTTGCATCAGTATAGTGGTAGTAAGGGGATTGAGCCGTTTGATCGTACTGAATCGACACATTGTACTCAATCGCGCGCTGTAGTGCCTCTTGCGTATCAAACGTTTCTGCTTGTTGCCCTTTTTCATGGGGAAGTAACCAATCGCGTGCGTACACCTGAAAGCCCATCAATATTTTGTCCCTTGGAATTACGGATGTTGCGTATTCCAGCACGTTTTTGATTGGTCCTATTGGTGAGATCGCTTGAGGAGGTCCCATACGGTAGCCCCATTCATACGTCATGAGTACCACGAAGTCTAGTATTCTCCCATGTGTGGGGTAATCGTGCGCTTCGTACAACAGGCCTTTTTGCGTGGCACTGGTCTTGGGGGCGAGTGAGGATGAGACAAAGTATCCTTCGGGATGCAAGCGATTGACCGCTTTTTGTAAAAATTGATTGTAGTTTTCGCGATCTTGGGGAAGGACGTTTTCAAAGTCAATGTTCAGTCCGCGATACCCTTTGTTTTTCATGATCGCAAGTATATTTGTCAGCAGTGTCTCCTGCAATTGCGTATTTCCAAGGATGGTGGTAGCCAGTGCGGTGCCAGTTTCCGTGGAGGAGAAATTGGTAATTGCCATCATTGGCATCACCTTGTTTTTGGATGCGGTTTGTACGATGGGGATGTCATCTAGTTCCTCAAGGCTCCCGTCGGCTTTCATGCGGTAGGCGAATGGACTGATGTAGGTGAGGTCAAATGCGACATCACGCAATGTCTTGGCTCCTTGTTGCCCAAACTGCGTGATGAAGGCGTTCACTTCGATGGTGGGGATATTTTTTTCAGGGATTTTAAGTATCTGGCCAACAAATATATCATTTGGATTTTTGAGTTGGTTGGCTTGTGCAATCGCTGTTGCAGTTGTATTGTAGCGTGTTGCAATGGTTGTCAGCGTATCATGTTCGCTAACCTGATGATAAAGCAGTGGGATCGTCAGTCTTTGTCCCGCATAGATGGTTGCTGGAGAGGAGAGTTGGTTCGCTTGCATGATGGCCTGCTCGGTGACTCCGTATTTTTTTGCAATTGCTTGTAATGTGTCTTTTGGTTGCACACTGTAGCGTGGTTGTGCATCCGGAATAAACAGTGCTTGGCCTGCGACTAGTTTGCCTGGTTGCTCCAGCCCATTGGCGCTCACGATACGGTTGACACTGATGCCGTATTCTTGCGACAGCTTCCAGAGGTTATCTCCACTTTTCACAACATGTATTGGCATCGTACATGCCTCGCTTTCCCTTGTCATCACAGCACTATATTCCGCAACTGCCCAAATGGGAACAAAACACCATGGGAAATCGATAAGGCGCTAAGGTTTAAGCCCAGCGACGCTTAATTGAATTAAAAATATATTCATTTACTATTGAATATGATTATGATAGATTCACAATGAAGTAGTATAACTATTTGGACTATAGAAGGAGGTAACCATATGCCGTTAGTGACAACCACGGAAATGTTTAAAAAAGCATATGAAGGCGGCTATGCGATTGGCGCTTTTAATGTAAATAATATGGAAATCATTCAGGGCATCACGGAAGCGGCCAAGGAGGAAAATGCTCCATTAATTTTGCAAGTCTCCTCGGGCGCAAGAAATTATGCGAAACATAACTATTTAATGAAACTAGTGGAAGCCGCAGTGATCGAAACCGACCTTCCTATCAGTTTGCACCTCGACCACGGCGACACGTTTGAGTTATGTAAAGCTTGCGTCGACGGTGGATTTACTTCCGTGATGATTGACGGTTCACACCATTCTTTTGAGGACAATATCAAGTTAACAAAACAGGTTTGTGACTATGCGCACGATAAGGGTGTGGTCGTGGAAGGTGAACTTGGCAGGCTCGCGGGAATTGAAGACGCGGTGAATGTATCTGACCAGGATGCCTCCTTCACTGATCCCGACCAAGTCGAAGAATTTGTAAGTCGCACAGGAGTGGATTCCCTAGCGATTGCAATTGGTACAAGCCACGGCGCGTTCAAGTTCAAGGGAGAGCCAAGATTGCGATTCGACATCCTAGAGGAAATTCAGAAACGCTTGCCAGGGTTCCCGATCGTTTTGCACGGGGCGTCGTCTGTCATCCCTGAGTATGTGGACATGATTAACCAAAACGGCGGAAGTATGTCCAACGCCAAGGGTGTCCCTGAAGACATGTTGCGAAAAGCGGCTTCGATGGCGGTTTGCAAAATCAACATTGATTCTGACATTCGCCTTGCCATGACGGCGGCTGTTAGAAAACACCTCGCGGAAAACCCCACCCACTTTGATCCTAGGCAGTTTTTATCCCCTGGAAGAGAAACAATCAAACAAATTGTGAAACAAAAATTGGTTCATGTGCTTGGATGTAACGGACAGGCATAATCTTCGCACTAAAGTAAAAGACCAGCGATTGCTGGCCTTTTGCTTTAGTTGTTTAGGGTATCACAGTCTATTAGGCTTGTGTTACACTACGATACATAGAGTTGGTTTGAGTTGGTAATGAACGTGTGTTGGGAACGGATCCGACCGTCTGCCTGACACGACGAAAGAAGGGGAGAGACAACTTGGCAACGGAATTCACGGGAGAGCGGACATCGCATGTTCGACAGACAGTATTACGCTTAACGCCGTTTGCCGTCGTGATTCTGCTGCTCGTCGCTTGGTCGGTGGCAAGCAAGTTTTCAACCCCTATTGCCATTCCATCGCCTTGGGTCGTTTTCCAAGCATTGAGCCGATTGCTGTCGATGGGATATGCCGGCCAGACGTTTGGCTCGGATATTATACAGAGCATTACGCGCATTGGAATAGGATTTCTGGCGGCCGTGGTGGTTGGCGTACCCGTCGGTGTGCTGATGGCGAAGAGTGATTTTATTTTCCAAGCCATTGATCCCATTTTGCAGTTCATTCGCCCGATTCCTCCTTTAGCGTATATTCCTCTTTTGGTTGTCTGGTTCGGAATTGGCGAAAGTTCCAAGGATATTCT
>JAJZCJ010000128.1 GCA_021846145.1 Bacillota bacterium | reverse complement strand
GAAGAACGAAAGCGATTGTCACAAGAGTTGCATGATGGAATTTCACAAACTCTATATGGTATCAGTCTAGGCATGGAACACCTTGTTAGACGGATGGAAAATCAAGAGCTCGCACAGCGTGTAGAACAATTGCAACAGCAGGTTTTTGCGTGTATTGAAGAAATCAGGCTACTTTCACGGTCACTATATCCGGCTGTATTATATGATATTGGGCTCCTATCTGCGTTGCGCTCGATGGCAGAGCGACTTAGCACACGCCGCATACATGTTATGTTTATGACGGATGTAGTTTCAGAAAACGCCATATCTCCTTCTATCTCTGTACATATTTACAGAATTGTTCAAGAAGCGGTTCACAATGCCATTCAACATGGCGAAGCGACATCAGTGACCATTGCATTTTCAAGTGGGGCTAAAAATTTGGTGCTTCGTATTGAAGATAATGGTGTCGGATTTGAACTTAATGAAAAAAATATTGGCGGCTATGGGTTAAGGAATATGGAGGAACGTTCACGTGCAATTGGTGGTATCTTTTATATAACAAGTTTACTTAGCCAAGGGACCACCATTGAAGTAAATGTGCCTAAAAACCAATTTTGAGGTGAAGTATCATTGACTTTACGAATCTTGCTGGTGGATGATCATGCATTGGTTCGACAAGGTGTTCGTCTAATACTTGAGGAAGAACCAGGATTTGAAGTGATTGGTGAAGTCGATTCTGGGGAGCGTGCCATTGATGTCGCGATGGATGCTAAACCTGATGTGATTTTGATGGATGTACATATGCCAGGTGGAATCAATGGAATGAAGGCTGCGAAGAAGATTCTCGAGGAGCTCCCGCGCACGAGGATTCTTATGCTAACTATGTACGATGATGAACCTCATATAGAGCAGATGTTGCTTGTAGGTATCGCTGGTGTGTTATTCAAACATGATCCGAGCACGGAAATTATCCGGGCTATTTATTCAACAGAAAAAGAACAACCTTTTTTATCTGATCGTATTTCACAGGAAGCACGGAAACGTATTTTTGAACATTTGAGTCACCCAGATGAGGTACTTACTCCGCTATTGACGCCTAGGGAAACAGAAGTGCTAGGCCTGATTGCTTATGGATACACGAATCGCGAAATAGCGCAGCGTTTGCATATCAGTGTGAAAACAGTGGAGGCACATCGTTCGCATATTGTGGAACGCATAGGAGCTGAATCAAAGGCAGACTTAATTCAGTATGCCTTGAATCATCGGTTGATCGCTTTTTTTGTAGATTAAATGAGCGATAATAATGTGGGTTTATTGCAGCCGTTTAAGGTCTCGAAAAACTTTACCGCGTTATGGATCGGACAATCGCTTGCCAGTGTCGGAGGAGCCATCATGAATGTAGTGGTTCCCATGATTGCTTTAACCCTTCACGCCTCTACGTTGACGCTTGGATTGATCATGACATTGATGATGTTGCCTCAAGTTTTGTTGTTTCCATTTACAGGAATAATTGCCGACCGATTACCTCGTGTTCCTGTTATGATTATTACAGATATGATTCGCTTGTTGTTAGTAGTTGGTTTAACGTTTCTTGCGGCTTTTCATTTGATGAAATTGTACGATCTGTATTGGTTCTCTGTCGTTTTTGGAGCGATGCAAGCATTATTTCTGCCTGCGTATGCAGCAGCGCGAGCTCAAGTGTTTACGGGATCTATTCGCAATGCGGCTAATTCTCTGACAATGGGAACGCAACAATTGGCATTTTTAATCGGACCTTCGATTGGCGGATTACTTGTGGGGATATCATCAGGTGCTGTGGCGCTTGGCGTTGATGCTATCGGCTTTTTAATTTCTGTTATCAGTTTATTTTTTGTAAAATTACCAAATACAATCAACGCTAGTAATGTGATAACAGACAAACATTTTGTAAGGGTATTTATTCGAGAATTATTAGGTGGATTCTACGAACTACAAAAACATTCATGGCTTTGGATTACTATTCTTGTTTTTGCATTTATCAATATTTCGGATCAAGGAATTGTGGCAGTACTTTTGCCTTGGTTGATAAAAGTGCATATGCGACTTTCGTCTTTTGATTATGGACTCGTTACTTCAGCCAGCGGGTTAGGTGCGATTATCATTTCAATTATTTTTGGTCATCGCAATCAATGGAGACGCAGGGGTTTGTTGAGTTATATAGGCATTGCCATTGCCGGACTCACATTTGGTGTTTTAGCATTTTCAAATGAGATTATTCAATTCATTGTATGCATGACGATTAGTGGTGCAGGATTTATGTTGTTTGGTCTGATTTGGGAGGGAAGTCTTCAGGAACTGGTTCCTATTGAGGCTTATGGGAGGGTTTCAAGCCTAGATATGTTCGGTTCATACGGATTGCTTCCACTTGGCTATCTGGTGACGGGTTGGCTTTCTCAAAGTATTGGTGGGATAGATACGATGATAATCGAATCTATTTTTATTGTCGTGATGAGTTTGGCATCACTATTGGTTCGGGCAATTCGGACTTTTGACTGATGCAGGAGAAGGTGAATGGGAGACATGAATGAGCAACAACGTCTAGTTCCCACTATTGGTTGGTTGACAGGGGGTGCATTGGCTGTCGGTTCCGTCTTGGGATCAGGGGTACTTGTATTACCATCTATTTTGGCACAAGATGCAGGACCATCTTCTATTATCGCATGGATTTTTATGACGCTTTTGAGTTTTCCTATTGCTATGACACTTGGGACGATGGCCACCTATTTTCCACATGCAGGAGGGATTGCCAATTTTGCTCGTGAAGCTTTTGGTATAACATGGGGAAGGATTACTGGCTGGCTGTTTTTAGGAACTGTGCCATTAGGTGCACCTGTCGTTGCATTGGTGGGCGCGTATTATATGGGCAGTATTTTCAGATTGGCAGATTGGCAAATGACTGTATTGGCTGCTTCGATGTTGTATCTTTCAGTTATTCTTAATTATTTGGGGATTCAATTGGCTGCTTGGGTACAAGTATGGAATGTGGGGTTAATTGGGGTGCTGCTTGTGATTGCTATTTTAGCCTCTTTGCCACATGTTCAATTAAACAATTTTGTACCGTTTGTGCCTCATGGCTGGTTGCCGATTGGTCAAGCAACTGTAGAAATTTTCTGGGCTTTTGTCGGTTGGGAAATGGTCGTACATTTAGCAGAGGAATTTAAAAACCCTAAGAAAACAATCATGATAAGTTTATTATTGGCCGATATTATCGTAGGGCTTTTATATATCACACTTGCTTATGTCACCATTGGGACCAAAGCATATCAAGGTGTAAATAGTCTCACGCCATTAATGTCATTGCTCACTATCAGCTTTGGAAAAATGGCAGCAAACATTACGGCAATTTTAGCTTTTTTAATTACATTCGGGGCGATTCACACGAATATTGCGGGATTCTCGCGTATGGTTTACGCACAGGGGAGAAGTGGTGATTTTCCCAAGATATTTGCTGTATTGCATCCCAAATATAAGACTCCACATGCGGCACTAATTGGTTTGGCCATAGTATTTACTGTTGATTTGATGGTACATATGGGAATGCAGTTACCAATTGGTACGATGATGATGTGGCCGAGTATTGTATTTTTATCACTTTATCTAATCGCAATGAGCGCAGCTATCAAATTGTTGCCTAAAAACAATTTGGGGCGAACAATGGCAATGATTTCTTTAATTCTCTGTGTGATTATTTATCCCTTTAGTGGTTGGATAGGGATGTTTCCCATATTATTAGCGGGTGTAGGTTGGATTATTTCAAAAAATACAAAATAAAAAAGTTTCACAGCAAAACGTCATCAAGCAAATAAGAATATAAAACGCTAATATGTAAACAGGATAGTAGGTGTATCATGAAACAATATAATAGTAACAACATGCTAAATCCAAATCAATGAATCTGCTTGTATTTTTTATCATCAAATCATCTTATCGGATGTTTTTTTCCGCCAAAACCTAATGATACATAATGTACTTGTGTATCATTAGAGAAATCCTCGAAAAGCCGCATGGATAAAAGGCTCGTGACCATTTTTTCATCGCGCAGAAAGGCGCAGAGAAGGTCGATGTCGTTTATATCATACATATCGTTTAATAGAAACCGTTATGTATCATTACCTTGTTATGTATATTTTAACCACTCTGTTGTCTTTTTATCATCATAATTGATTCTCAAGGACAAAAAAATCTGCTATGATAATCAGTAAATCGTATCAAGTGTAAATGGGGGAATAGATATGGCGCATAAACTTAGCATCACTGTATCTGATGAAATGAAAAACCGTTTAGATGATTATCGTTTCGAAAATCGAATTGATAAATTTCAGTCAGCAGTTTTAGATGTATTAGATGCTGGTCTTCGTGTGATCGAAGAATCTAAGCATAATGAAATAAAAAACGTTTCTTTAACTAGCGAGCCTAAACTGGAACTAACATACGAAGACAAAGAGGCGTAGGGAGAGCAGATAATAGATGGATTACGTTCAGCCTATACGTGAGCGAAAACAAATTGACGCGATGAAGAAAATCTTGCTGTCTACAAATAAACGTGACTACTGCCTATTTGTCGTCGGTATCAACAGTGGGTTGCGGATCAGTGACTTGTTAGCGCTCACGGTAGGCGAAGTGGTAGACGGAAAGAAAATCAGGGATCGCTTGGGGATCAAGGAGAAAAAAACAGGGAAGGGGAAAGACTTTCCACTTGGCGAGATGGCGAAGAAGGCACTGCGCGAATACCTGATCGGGCGGTTCGGGCGGTTGGATCGCGCGCAACTGACCGAACCGTTATTCTTATCTAAAAAGGGCGGGTTCCTGCAACGTGCGCAAGCGTGGAAAATCCTTAACCAAGCCGCCAGCGCGATTGGGATCAAGGATCGAATTGGCACACATACGCTCAGGAAAACGTTTGCCTACCACGCATACACGTCCGGCGTGGACGTGACGAGGATCCAGAAGCTGCTCAACCATTCAAGCCCATCCGTAACGTTGGCGTACATTGGCATCACACAGGAAGAGTTGGATAATGTGTATTTGACATTGGAACTTTGAAACGAAAGGAAATGGTGAGTGTTGTGTCAAAACCAAAAACAGATCAGACAGAAACCTACACCTATGAGGACTACCTCACATGGGATGGCCCTGAACGATGGGAATTGATCGATGGTGTACCGTACTTATTGGCGAGTCCCGTGCCAGCACACCAGCAAGTTGCTATACAACTTGGTGCTGAGTTTGCGATGTACTTGCGTGGGAAGGAATGCCGAGCATTTATTGCTCCCATGGATCTCACATTCGAAGAGAACCAGCAAACCAATAAGGTGATTCAGCCTGACTTGTTCGTCATGTGTGGTGAATACGAAAGCAACAAGCGGATCACAGGAATACCGGCACTCATTGTAGAAACTTTGTCACCATCCACCGCCAAACACGACCTGATCCGCAAACTAAACTTATATCAAAAGGCAGGCGTAAAGGAATATTGGGTGGTAGACCCGGAAGAGAAAAATATCAACATTTACCTGCATGATGGGGCAGTCCTTCGCTGGACGGAGCAAGAGTACAAATCAGATGACAAGCTGAGTCCTTCGATGTTTCCTGATTTGGTGGTGCATGTGAGCGTCATTTTTGCCTGATCAGTGAACTAGGTCATCTATGTGATAACCTGCACCACACTGACAAAAAGGTTAGAAAAAGCGACTTCCTTGGTTGAAATGGACCAGGTAAGCCGCTTAGTGAGTGAAACAAAGTGATTTGTAACAAACTGATTTCATAGTGCCGTCGTGGTTAACATAAAGTTTTTTAAAGAATGTAGTAAACGAAATCTTTATCCAACGTCCGATAATATACATTATGTTAACTTTTAAAATATCTTCATTACTATTGGAATTTCGATTAAATTTCTGTATAATATAGACAATGTAATTTATTACAATACAAAAAGGACTCATGCCAGTGGAAAAACCAAAACTTACAAATCAATTTCGTATTTCAAACGATACCAACAAAAAATCTGACTACGATGATCTTTCCTTTTTGATTGACAAATCGTTAATTGCGGTTGAGCCTGATCAAATACAACGACTTGATTATCATCAACTGGTAGATGAAGCGATGCAACAATTAGACAGTGTGTTTCACTATGCTAAAATAAACCAACGGATTCCACTGCTGGACGTTCAAAATAATATCATTCCATTGCTTACTAAAGTATATATTAATTTAGATTTATCACGTTTGTTACTTGTGTTGCAAAGAAAAGACCATTACACACTGCGTCACAGTATTGCGGTGGGCATATTATCAGTATTGATTGGAAAATGGATGAAATTAGAATCTAGTGATTTACAATCTTTAATGCTAGCTGCTACATTGCATGATATCGGCAAAGCGTTATTGCCCGAAGATATACTTAATAAACCTCAGCGTTTAACTTTTGATGAATATGAATTGGTTAAAAAACATACGGTATTTGGTTATCAGTTGATAAAACAGACGGTAGGGACTTCACATCGTCAGGCTTTAGTAGCACTTGAACATCACGAAAGAGTGGACGGAAGTGGTTATCCATTTGGATTGGACGAAAGTAAAATCAGCTATTTTGGTAAAATTGTAGCGGTAGCTGATGTTTTTCATGCGATGAGTTCGACCAGAGTTTATCATGATGCCCTGCCAATTTATCACGTATTAGCCGAACTTCAGGATGGTATTTTCGGCAAGTTTGATGCCGGAATTGTCACCGTATTTATTAAAAATACGATGGAGTTTTTGATTGGTGAACAAGTGTATCTGTCAAATGGTCAATCTGGTTCTATTGTCTTGATTAATCACGTAGATCCAATGAGACCGTTGATTAAAACTTTCGATGGGTTTATTGATCTGAGCTTAGACTCATCTGTAAAAATCATTGAGTTGATCGATTGATCATAGAAATCCCCTCCAAAAGAGGTATGATGTCTTTTTTTGGAGGGGTGACATTCATTCATTTGTTATTTGTGTGTTTATACAGTTTCAAACTGTTCTTCTTCTGTCGAACCACTTAGTGCGGTCGTGGATGCATTTCCGGCTGAAACCACCAATGCCACGTCGTCGTAGTATCCTGCCCCTACTTCGCGTTGGTGACGGGTCGCTGTGTAACCATCGACTTCACTTGCAAATTCCCGTTGTTGGAATTCAGAATAAGCGGCCATTCCACGAGTTTTGTAATCATGAGCCAGTTCAAACATGCTATGGTTTAATGTATGGAAGCCAGCAAGTGTAACAAACTGGAATTTATAGCCCATTTCACCGATGCTATCTTGGAACTCAGCAATTGCTTGTTCATTCAGCTTCTTCTTCCAATTAAAAGAGGGTGAACAATTGTAGGCTAACAATTTACCTGGGAATTCGGCGTGAATAGCTGCCGCAAATTCCTTAGCTTCTTGCACATTAGGATCAGCGGTTTCAAACCAAATTATATCTGCATATGGTGCAAAAGCCAGACCACGGGCAATCGCGGCACCGATGCTATTATCGAAACGATAAAATCCTTCTTCTGTCCTATCACCTGAAATAAATGGATGATCACGATCATCGATGTCACTTGTAATCAAGTTTGCACCAAGGGAATCTGTACGCGCGATGAGTACAGTTGGTTCTCCCATGACATCTGCTGCAAGGCGAGCTGAGATCAAGTTGCGCACTGCTTGCGAAGTCGGAATCAACACTTTGCCACCCATGTGGCCGCATTTTTTCTCAGAAGCTAGTTGATCTTCGAAGTGGACTGCTGCAGCTCCCGCCTCAATCATTGCTTTCATAATTTCAAAAACATTTAGTGCACCGCCAAAACCTGCTTCTGCATCCGCAATAATTGGTGCAAAAAAATCTAACTCTTGCTTGCCTTCACGGAAATTAATCTGATCGGCACGTTGCAGTGCCTGATTGATTTTTTTCACTACTTGCGGCACGCTATTTGCGGGGTACAAACTTTGGTCAGGGTACATTTGCCCTGCCACATTTGCGTCCGCAGCCACTTGCCAGCCACTAACATAGATTGCCTGTAGCCCTGCTTTGACTTGTTGTACGGCTTGATTCCCTGTAAGCGCTCCTAGTGCCTTGATGTGATGTTCACTGTGCAGCTGTCGCCAGAAACGCTCAGCGCCTCGTCTAGCTAGTGTATTTTCCACGCGAACAGATCCGCGTAGGCGCAACACATCTTCTTCTGTATAATTGCGAACAATCCCTTCAAATCGTTTGGAACTCCAGCTTTCAGTTAGTTCCTGTTTGGCGTTATCATCAAATTTAATCATTTTCTCCACTCCCATAATTTATATATTATTAGTTTAATTGTTCGTATCCTGGTTCCGTCAGAAAATTACTAAATTGATCTTGCAAAATCAACTGTCGAAATAATTCGCTGGCGTTAGCAAATGCACGGTTTTGATAAGCGTCAGTTCCTATTTGATCGCGCAAAAGATTCAGTTCATCCTCTAATATGTCTTCAAATAGTTCCACAGTGACCTTACGTCCGTCAACCAATATGCCTTTTTGGTGTCTGATCCACTGCCACACCTGGGCACGAGAGATTTCCGCAGTTGCAGCATCTTCCATTAAATTATACAGTGGCACGGCCCCTGAGCCCCGCAACCAAGCTTCAATGTACTGTACTCCTACGCGCACATTGGTTCGCAATCCTTCTTCAGTAAT
>JAJZCJ010000127.1 GCA_021846145.1 Bacillota bacterium | reverse complement strand
CTGTCTGGATCACTATTTTTGTATTATTGCTCGCTTATGTAGTGGATAAAATTCGTATTTCCAAGGGTTGATGAAAAGCAAATTTCCAAGCATCTGCTTTTCTATCCATCAGCGCTTCATACTCTGATTTGCGTAGTCCGTGCACGTCTAAGATCAATGCTCCCCCGTGATGCCGTCCTCTTGCTATACTGACCCTTCCAGAGTGACCGCGATCGAGCCCATCTGCTACGCGCAATATGGCGCTTAGCTGAAAAAGCGGTAAATTTCCACTAAATCGCTCATCAAGCCATGATTGCTTTGCGTGCTTGCGATGACACCACGAGAGTAGTGCCACATCCTGTACAAGTTGATCATTTAAGTGACGAAGTTCGTCTGCATGTGAAATGAGGTAATGACTGTGTTTATGATGGCCCTTGTCTGCGACAAAATGACCAATGTCATGAAGCAATGCCGCTAGCCCCAAGCGCTGCCATTGTGGATGCAGCGCTGGTTCGTGCGTTAATTTTGACTCCGGGAGTGCAAGATTTGCAAGGACATAGGCATTTTTCAATACATGCTCGCAGTGTGCGATATCAGTTTGGTATTTTTCCATCACGTATTTGGCGGTTGAATATAAGGATGGGTGTAAAAGATTAGCTTTGATGTTAAGCATCCTTTTTATTTTTTAACAACTTTCCAACGTGTTCTTGTAACGTTGCTTGAATTTGATCGATGTTTTTTGTCCCATCCAATTGTATGAAATTAAATTCTTCCGCCAATTCGTCAAATTCCAGTTGACACATCGTTTGATAGCGATGAAAACTTTCGATCATATCTGTTGAAAGTGATAAATCCATGCCGGACTCCCAATATTCGAGATATCCACGTTTTTGAAAATGGCGGTGTAAGAGAATCTCTGGCGGTACTTGCAAGTAAAAAGTCATGTCAGGAACGAGTGCAAATCCGAATAATTCATGCAACCACAAGGGATCTGCGCCTCTTCCTGCGTCACGAACCATTAAAGTGAAAATATAACGGTCAGCGATCACGATAAACCCCGCACGAAGTGCAGGTATAATTTTATTTTCCAATTGATCAGCAAAATCAGTGGCATACAGGAGGCTGAGCGTAGTCTTGCCTAGGACATTGCCTTGTTTGGCTTTGTCGATGACACCACTAACTAAGTCAGAGCGCTTAATACCCGTATCCATGACAGCATGTCCATTCACTTCTAGCCATTGTTTCAGGAGTGCTGTTTGCGTTGACCGACCAGAGCAATCTGCTCCCTCGATCACGATCAGTTTGCCGCTATATTCCCATTTATCCATATAGGGAAGTCCGGCACCGTAATATTTCGTGGGTGAGATTGCTGAGTTAGTCATCCCTTTTCCTCCCAATAGATGGTTGGTGACACATAGTCATCTAAGTGTTCTTTAATAATAGTACGCACAATGGCTTGTTGTTCCTCTACGCTTTGCGTAGCATTGATGACCTTGAAGTGTTCTTCTTCCACCATGTTGTCGTAATGTTTCTTGATCATGCCTTGAAAGATTTTAAAACTTTCTTCTGGATCTGTAGAAAGTCCCAAATCCATCCCTGCTTCATGGTATTTGAGTTGAGGTCTGCCACTGAGAATTCGCTCAAGCGACACGTCAAGAGGGGTTTGAAAGTATAGGCTGACAGTTGGTTTTACCGCAAAACTATATACATTTTTGACCCATTCCGCATCGCATCCACGTGCCATGTCTCTTGCATAGGCAGTGTAAATGTAGCGATCAGCTAATACAATGTAGCCTGCGCGAAGCTGGGGCAACATTAATTTTTCGTAGCGGTCAGCAAAGTCACAGGCGTGAATCAAGCTGAACGTGGTGGGAGTCAAAAGGTTGTTTTTCTTTGCTTTTTTGTTCGCTGCTTTAATTAATTCACTGGAGTTCCACTCTGTAAAAAACACAGGATATCCATTATCCTCCAGCCATCGTTTTAACAAATAAATTTGTGTGCTTTTCCCAGATCCATCCGTTCCCTCCACAATAAATAGACGTCCAGGATAGTTCTTGGTTCTACCTAACCCACGCGCTTTTTTTAGGCGCATTGCATATTAACTCCTTCCTTAATCCTTAAAAACTGAGGATTTGACTTGATCTCGTATTACCTGAAGTTCTTTACTAAATACTTTTTTAATATGGGGAGACAGATTTTGCGCATTTGACCATTCTACATCTGCCTCTTGTGAATCAGGGAGATAAAGTTCTAAGACGGAACCATTTACTAACATAGTCGCATTTTGTACACGTTGTTCATGCCGCCGGTCCAGCGCTTCTGCCATTTTTACCAGCACGCCGAGTCGGGCAGCAAGGTCTAAATCTGATTCGCTTAGAATAGTAAACATATAGGGGTTGCAAAGCTTGCGGATTTTGTTTCGCCCATTATAGGCTGCAGCCGCAGCTGCCAGCAAAATTTCGCGATGTGTTAACCCATATACTGCGCTATTTAGTAGCAAATAAAAGGTGTGGCTCTCATAGTGATAAAAATCAACGCGCACACCGATGCGGTGAAGTTGTGCCGCAGTGTACAGGATTCTATCACTGTCAGCAGGTACCAACCCTGCTGACACCGCGTCTCTGAACATTTGCAGAGCAAGCCGAGTGCGGTGTTCTGCTAATTCTTTTGCCTCAAAGTACCTGCCAAGGACGTTTTTCACACTGTTTTGCAAGACGGGAACGGGGGTTGTAGTTTGATGTAACACGCGGGCGTAAAACACCCCATCGCGTAAACCACGTCCGCTAATGCGCAACTGTTTTGCATTCACTAGTTCAAGCAAGGCAAGTAAAATGGCACCACCTGGAAGAATGACATCTGCTCGTCCCTTGGACAACCCATCTAGTTTTTTTCGCTGTGCCAACGTCATGGTGGCAAGCATTTGAATCACTTCTGCAGTTACGCTTGGCTTCATGGCATAATTATGTGTAATCGGTAAAGGATAACCTATTTTCGATTGATAAATGCTTGCGATATTGCGGATCGTACCACCAATTCCGATCACATCAATCCCACGTGGGGCTTTTTCCCCCACGATTAACATAAACTCGCTTTGAATTTGTTGGATCACCTGTTGTAAGTTATCTACTTCCTTACTTTGTTGAAAATAAGCGTTCATCGTCACGGCACCAAATGGAAAAGAGTGAGTAGCCGTAATTTGTCCTTTTTGGATCAAAGATATCTCTGTGCTGCCACCACCAATATCAATTAAATAGGCATCTTGCACATCCATTGTATGTGCAACCGCGTTGTAGCCTAAAAACGCCTCTTCTTGACCGGAGATGATCTCCACGTCGAGACCAATTTCTGTTTTGATGGCCTGAACGATTTGCTCGCGGTTATTTGCTATTCTGAGCGCAGCAGTACCGACGGCAATAATTTCATCAGTACGATAAGACGCACAGATGTCTTGAAACTCCCGCAAATGAAAAATCAGCTCATTAATTCCCTCTGTGTCCATATTACCATGAAGATCCAAACGGCTCGCAAGTCGAGGGGAGGATTTTTGCTCATCAATGACAAAAAAACTGTCACTGTTAAGCCTTCGTATGAGCGACAGGCGGATGGAATTTGATCCAATGTCGATAATTCCTGTCAGTGACAAATTGACCTTACCCCTTATTTGCTTTTGATACTGGTAGTATACCGAATTTTTCAGTTCAATACCTAATTAAAACACACGAAGTAGCGTTTGTAAGTTTTGCGATGTACCTAGTTCCAATTGCCAAACCGCCACACCTGCTAAGTGATTATTCACAGTGAGCGTTCCTCGTTCAGTGAGGGAACGTGTATCTTCAAGCCAGAGGTAATGTGTTACCCCGCTTGCACTGTAAATCAATTCATTTAGTCCGGATGCCGCGTCATTTTGCGTGCGTGCGTTAGGTTCGCTTTTTGCACGTTGTTGTGCGTACATTGAATAATAACTGGAGTGCCAGATGCTGCCTGATTTATACCAGTCAATCGAATAGAAAGGAACGCCTAATAAAATTTTATTTGCGGGGACACCTTCTTGCACAATGGCATTAATGCCTGTTTGCACCCATGGCAGAGCCGCAACTGCACCGATGTGCTGCTCACCCACGTAGTGCTGATCATAGCTCATCGCCACTATATAATCAGTCGCTTTTGCTAATTGGCTGCGATTATAGATAAGGCTCCAATTGGGGTCGTTTGATGGGAGCGTGACATCCACTGATACCCATTTACCCATGGCGTGAAGTACTGTGGCTGCAGCGGTGATAAATTTTGTGTAAAGCGGGGCATCAGACGGAATCATGTCTTCAAAATCAAAGTTAATGCCGTCGACTTGGCTAGTTTTGGCGACAGATGCAATGTATTGTAAGGCCGCAAATTCTGCACTGGGATTTTTTAAAAAGGCTGTAGATACGGCGGGATTAAAGCCACTCGCGACAACGGCCCAGACTTGAATTTGCTTCTGATGCGCCGCTTGTATGACACTGCCTGAGAGACTGCCTGTCAATTGGCCGTTTGAGCCATTTAATTGATAGGCCATAGGTGCAAACACACTGAGCGGATCTTGGGTTAGGTTTTGCATGTAGTCACTAGTTGCCCCGTCTGCAAATCCAAGCATCACCATTTGGTTGTAAGTTTTGAGTGTAGGTTTGGTTCCAAGCGGCACAGTGATTATTTTTACCTGTGCGGTAGAAGTGTGTAGAATTGTACCGTCTGGTAAAAATAAAGCCACCTGACTTCCGATTTCTGTAGCGGGCAATAGTGATCCGGCGGGCAAATTGCCATTTAGTTGGCTTAACGTCATGGCGAATGTGTTTTGCGGGATCTGTTCTGGTTGATGGCTGGTGAAATGATTGATTTGAGTGTCATGACGCGTTTGTAAAAATTGATCGGTCATACCTAGTGGCGCATCAGAAGCTACTGACATGGTTATCGTAGTCAACGCAAAAATAAGCAACAATATAAGGAAGCGCATTTTTTTTATCATACTAAAATTATAACAATTTGATGTATCAGTACTAGCGGAAATGAATGGGATAAAAACGGGACTTGAAAACTCGACTAATTTAGTAGAGAATAGTACAGAACACAATTTTATCGTCAATGAGTCATCTTAAAGTATGAGTTGATTATCTAAAAGGGAAGGTGTCTTGTCATGATAACAGAAGAAATGATTTTTGAAGAATTAAAAGAAGTGGTGGATCCAGAGATACAAATAGATGTGGTCAATCTTGGCATGATTTATGGTGTCACTATATTGGATGAAGGTCAGAAAGTGATTGTTCGCATGACGCTCACAACGATCGGCTGCCCGGCAATGGAACAATTGCAAAATGAGGTGGCGGAGCGGGTAAAGGGGCTAGGTGTCCCGGATGTGGAGATTGATTTGACTTTTGACCCGCCGTGGTCAAAAGAGATGATGTCGGAGGAAGCGAGGATGGTGTTTCGTTATCTCTTTTAAGTAGGGAAGGCGCTTGATTTTTTTGGCACATGTGGTACGCTAAACATGACTAATTTAGTCGACATTAAAATAGATGTGATGACAGCACAGTGTTAGGCACAACTAATGATTGAAACGTGTGATGGGAGGCATTTTTTATGAGTAACGTTCCAGAACTTGCGATTCATGGACTACAGGCTTCAGTGGAAGGCAAAGAGATATTGCGTGGGGTAGATTTGACGGTTCGTGGCGGGGAAGTTCATGTGATTATGGGCCCCAATGGTACAGGCAAGAGTACCCTTGCTTCTTCGTTGATGGGTCATCCGAAGTATCAAATTACGGCCGGAACTGCCACGCTCGATGGGGAAGACTTACTCACCATGAAGGTGGATGAACGGGCGAGGAAGGGTTTATTTTTAGCGATGCAATATCCAAGTGAAGTATCAGGCGTCTCGAATGCCAACTTTTTGCGCGTGGCGATGAACGCGCGCAGGGGAGAGGGCAATGAGGTACCCGTGTTGAAGTTTCACCGCGAATTGCAAGGGAAGATGAAGACGCTGAGTATGGATCAGTCCTTTGCCGAACGATATTTAAATGAGGGTTTTTCTGGTGGCGAAAAGAAGCGTAATGAGATTTTGCAAATGGTGGTGTTGCAGCCACGGATTGCGATTTTGGACGAAATCGACTCTGGGCTTGACATCGATGCGTTGCGGATTGTGTCCCAAGGGGTCAATGCACTGCGCAGCCCAGAGTTTGGCGTTTTGATCATTACGCACTATCAGCGCATTCTTGAGTATGTGACACCTGATTTTGTGCATGTGATGATGCAGGGGCAAATCGTACGTTCAGGTGGCCCAGAGTTGGCGAAAGAATTGGAAGTGCGCGGATATGATTGGTTGAAGGCGGAGTTAGGCATTGTGGATGAAACAGTATCTGCAGGCGTTTAAGGGGGAAGTGCGATGAGTATTGCCCAAGTGAATGTAGGGATGGAACAGGCGTTACAAACAGTGTTTGCAAATGACAATCTTGCGTTACAAGCATTTCGTGAAAAGGCATGGCGGGCATTTCAGGAATTGCCTGATCATCACTTTGAACGTAGTAATTTTGAGGACAAATTGTATAATTTTACGCCAAAACACGCCGAGGGTTTGGGCGAATGGAAAAGCGCAGTGGAGCGTTTAGTCGATTTGGACAGCGACAATCCAGTGTTGGTGTTCGTCGATGATGTGTTGGTCTTTACTAGCGGACTGGAAAAGCTGACAAAAGGAATCGTCGTGCAACCTTTGCGCGATGCCGCACAGCATCCTGATACTTTACATCAAATAGGCACTGTGGTTGCGGTAGATGAAAATAAGTGGATTGCTTTGCAAAGTGCTTTTTGGCACAACGGGGTATATATTCATGTTCCTAAAAACACGACGGTGGATGGTGTGCTTCAGATTGTTCATCTTACGATGGAACCAGGGCGAGGAGCATTCCCACGCAATTTGATCGTGGCTGAGACAGGGAGCCGACTGTCGCTACTTGATCTGTATATCGCCAACGAGGAAATCGAGCAGGAATTGCATTTTGGCATCACGGAAGTCATCGCAGCATCAGGGAGTCATGTCGAGATGGGAGTTATTGCGAATCTACCAAAAAAAACCACTTCCTACTGGGTTCGACGGGCGAAGGTGGAACGGGACGCCCGCGTTGATTTTATCGTCGGTGAAATGGGTGACGGGTACACGGTAGGCGAATTTGGTTCACTGTTACTTGGCGACGGCAGTGCGAGTAATGGGTATGCGTTTGCTTTAGGAACGGGGAAGGCGCATATCGATTTGACGGCGAAAATGGTGCATGTCGGCAAATTCAGTCAGAGTGACACATCAGCTAGAGGTGTGATGCAGGGGCGTGCGGTGGGTATTTATCGCGGCGTTACGCACATTCAAAAAGGTGCTAGCGGGGCTGTAGGGGAACAATCGGAAAAACTGCTGATGCTCTCACCGAAAAGTCGCGCAGATGCGATCCCTACATTACTTATTGATGAAAATGACGTGAAGTGTGGTCACGCAGCTTCAGTGGGACAAATTAGTGAAGAGCAACTGTTTTATCTGATGTCGAGGGGAATAACAGATGCAGATGCAAAGCGCATGATCGTATGGGGATTTCTCGCTCCCGTTTTAGCAGCGGTGCCTGTCGAACGAGTGCGTCAAGCTATTATACAACTCCTAGAGAGGAAGATGAGTTGATGGATCGGGATGCGATTCGTAAAGATTTTCCCATACTAAATCAAAAAGTAAACGGAAAGCAACTTGTTTATTTGGACAGCGCTGCTACTTCGCAAAAACCTCATCAGGTAATTGAAGCGATTGAGCAATATTACAGAGAATACAATTCCAATGTTCATCGTGGGGTTCATACGTTGGGAACAAAAGCGACAGATGCGTATGAAAATGCGCGCGAAAAAGTGGCGAGATTCATTAATGCACCGTCTCCCGCACAAATCATCTTCACGCGTGGCACTACGGAAGGATTGAACATGATCGCCCATGGCTATGCGCGCTTCCAAGTGAAGCCAGGTGATGAAATTGTGATCACGCCGATGGAACATCATAGCAACTTGATTCCATGGCAGCAGATCGCACGCGTGACAGGAGCCACGCTCAAGTATATTCCGCTTTTGCCAGATGGCACGTTAGCTATTGAAGATATTCGAGCAACGATTACACCGCAAACCAAAATAGTGGCAATGGCTCACGTCTCTAATGTGTTGGGGAGCATTAACCCAATTCGCGAAACTGCACAAATTGCTCATGAAAATGGGGCTATTTTGGTAGTGGATGGTGCGCAAAGCGTCCCGCATATGCCAGTGGATGTGCAGGATATGGACTGTGATTTTCTCGCTTTTTCTGGGCACAAGATGATGGGACCAACGGGAATCGGCGTATTGTATGGGAAACGTGCAGTGTTAGAAAAAATGGAGCCTGTGCAATTTGGTGGGGAAATGATCGAGACGGTGGAGTTATATGAATCCACATGGAATGAGATTCCTTATCGTTTTGAGGGCGGCACTCCGATTATTGCGGGTGCAGTGGGCTTAGCTGCAGCGATTGACTACTTGAGCCAAATTGGCATGCAGCGGGTGCAACAGATGGATCATGAAATCACTTCATACGCGATGGACATGCTCGGAAAAGTGGATGATGTGACGATCTACGGCCCGAAAATTCGCGGCGGCCTTGTTACTTTCAATCTTGCTGAGGTGCATCCCCACGATGTGGCCACTGTGTTAGATACCGAAGGCATTGCCGTAAGAGCGGGGCACCATTGTG
>JAJZCJ010000126.1 GCA_021846145.1 Bacillota bacterium | reverse complement strand
ATACGATCACCAAAGCGGATTTGATGGATTATGCGCCAGTACGAGGATGTATCGTATTTAAGCCAGATGGATATGAATTATGGGAAGCCATACAACAGGATCTGGATCGCCGTTTTAAGGAAACTGGTCATCGCAATGCCTATTTTCCACTATTCATTCCGGAAAGTTTTTTGGAAAAGGAAAAGGAACATGTCGAAGGATTCAATCCTGAACTTCCGTGGGTGACAGAAGTCGGCGGCGAAAAACTCGAAGAACGGCTTGCCGTGCGCCCGACATCAGAGACGATGATTGGCTATATGTACAGCCAGTGGATTCAATCCTATCGCGATTTGCCGGTCTTGATCAATCAATGGGCAAACGTCGTAAGATGGGAAAAGCGAACATTGCCGTTTTTACGAACCAGTGAATTTCTCTGGCAAGAGGGCCACACTGCGCACGCCACATCAGAAGAAGCGGTAGAAGAGACATTGAAGATGTTAGACGTCTATACGGACTTTGTCGAATCGGTACTCAGCATTCCTGTCATAAAGGGACAAAAAACTCCATCTGAAAAGTTCCCGGGTGCTGTGGCTACCTACTCTATTGAAGCAATGATGAAAGATGGCAAAGCGTTGCAAGCAGGTACTTCTCATTATTTGGGTGATAATTTTGCAAAGAGCTTCCATATTCAATTTTTAAACAAGGATAATGAGCGAAAATTCGTTCACACCACTTCGTGGGGCATGAGCACTCGCATCATTGGTGCACTAATCATGGTACACGGGGATGATCGAGGATTACAATTACCTCCGAAAATCGCACCGACACAGATAATCGTGATTCCTATTGGCCCACAAAAAACGAGAGATCGCGTGTTGCCTGCGGCAGCGGAATTAGTAAATGCGTTACGTAAAGCGAACGTGCGCGTGAAAATGGACGACCGCGAGGACTATAGCCCAGGTTGGAAATTCAATGAGTACGAGATGCGCGGCATCCCAGTGCGCTTGGAATTAGGTCCTAGAGATCTGGATGCGGGGCTTGTGACACTGGTGCGCAGAGATACTGGCGAGAAATTCACTGCACTGATCGCCACAGCCGTCGAGCAAGTAGTGACGCTTTTAGACGATATTCAAAAGAACATGTATGACCGCGCGGTTGAATTGGCACAAGCGCATTCCCACATCGTCCACAGCATTGAAGAGTTGGAGCAACGGGTGAGAGATGAGCGCGGATTCGCACTAGCAGGTTGGTGTGGACAAGATGACTGTGAAGCAAAAGTCAAGGAAGCCACTGGTGCCACTAGCCGCAATATCCCTTTCAATCCACCTGAACACCTAACATCTTGTGTAGCTTGCGGACAACCCGCACAACACACAGTCTGGTTTGCCCGAGCCTATTGATAGCTTGTACATTGGAGTACACAACGTCCCACCGACTCACGGGTTCCGTTTTGGAGTAGAAAAACAGCAATTGGCTAATCAAATGACGTGCTAACCAGCACGTCATTTTTATGCGATGAAACCCAGGATTATCGTACTTTTTGCGCTAAATTGACAGGCAGTTTGATATAAAGGATATTATTTGCTTTTCTTGAATGAACACGGTGTTTATACTTGAACTAACGGGTCGGAGTACGCAGAGGGGAGAAGACCTGAAATTTTCATCGAGAGTGTTTTGCATGGTTATGAGGAATACAATGTGTGTTCGTGTAGTTCCACTTTACAAATGGAGTGATGTTTATGGATATTAAAATAGATGATTTAACTGGTTCTGAAGTGATTGAATTGGTGAGGGAGCATCTTCAGAGTATGGCACTACATTCACCGCCGGAAAGTATACATGCACTAGGTCTTGAGGCTTTGCGAAAACCAGGAATTACATTCTGGAGCGCATGGGAAGGAGATGAATTAGTTGGGTGCGGGGCACTTAAAGAACTTGATGGACAACATGGAGAGATCAAATCAATGCGAACTTCTTCATCACATCTAAGAAAGGGTATTGCAAAGCGAGTCCTTCAATATATAGTTGAAGAAGGCAAGCGGCGTGGCTATCGTCGGTTAAGTTTGGAAACGGGCTCAATGGGTGCTTTCGAACCAGCCAGAAGATTATATGCAAGTTTTGGGTTCCAATATTGTGAGCCGTTTTCGGATTACATCGAAGACCCAAACAGCGTATTTATGACAAAGAAATTATGACTTCGCTAATACGTGGTTGGGAATTCACTTGCTATGGTTGTTCGATGCTTTTGCCTGTTTTGTTATAAAAGTAGAGTGAGGATTCGTTGTAGGAGGTGGAAAGTTGGAGTATGAAGAGTCAACCGTGAACTTTGAGAATCAGTTGCCGCGCAAATTACCAATTGAGCTCCAATCGACGAGCGTTGCAGGCAAGAAATTTGACCATTTCAAAGGACTCTCAATGGTGCTTTTGGGAGCTGTTCTTTGGGGAGTATCCGGCACCGCCGCCCAAGTACTGTTTCAACGTTATGGATTTAATCCTGCTTGGTTGGTCGCTGTACGAATGAGTATTGCGGGACTGCTGCTTTTGCTCGGTGTTTCGATTGTCCGAGGTCCGACTCATACGCTGGCGATATGGAAGGATAAAAAAGATGCGGTGAGATTGATCCTCTTGGGGATCATCGGGTTGCTTGGCGTCCAATATTCTTATTTTGCATCTATTCAGTATGGTAATGCTGCCACAGCCACGATGCTTCAGTATATGAGTCCTATTTTTATTACCGTGTATGTGGCATTGCACCGTCGAAGCATGCCGCGCGCTTCGCAATTAACGGCTGTGTTCCTTTCACTCACTGGCGCTTGTCTGCTCGTTACAAATGGCGATTGGCACAGTTTTTCTGTTGCACCGCCTGCTGTGGTGTGGGGATTGATTTCAGCCATAACCGCGGCGTTTTACACGCTGTATCCCAAAGGGCTGTTGCAGAAATACGACGCTGCAACCATTGCGGGATGGGGGATGCTTCTTGGCGGTATTGGAATGAGCTTTATCGCTCCACCGTGGCATTTTTCCGGGCAAAGTTCATGGGGCACCTGGTGGCTTGTCAGCTTTGTGGTCTTGTTTGGAACTCTTATTGCGTTTTACGTCTACATTGCGAGCCTGAAATACATCTCTGCCTCAGAAGCGAGTGTTCTGGCATGTGGCGAGCCACTGTCTGCCTCCATTATTGCCGTCGCATTTTTACATGTACAAATGGGGTTGACCTCAATTATCGGAGGGTTGTGCATCATAGTTACCGTCACGATTTTGGCCCGCAACGGTTCCGCAGAATCAACTTGATCGTTTTGCATTGAACAGGTCGTAAGTATCTCCTTATTTCTTTTCTTGGTAGATGATTTTTATGTATAGGCAAAAAATAACGTTTTTGTCGTTTACCAAGAAAGGATTATCAATAAAACGACACCTCACTATATGGGGTAGGTATCAAATAGCGCCTCAAAATATAATTGGATATTGGACTGTTGCATAATAGAGAACCATTAAACTTGAACATTTAAGTTACAGATATGGCGTGCCAATCGGCACGCCAATTATGTTGTCAGTTACCCGTCATTATGGCATGTTATTTGAATGCTTCTACGAAAAAATAATAAAGGTGCGCACCGCGATCGTCGGGGGCTCAATGATCACACCTGCGCGGGACAATCACAGTGTCCCATGATCAGTGAGTTGCGCGCATTCGTTGTCTCTCGCCTTAGTTCCCAGTGACCATAGCAAAAAACACTCAGACTGGGGAATCACTTTACACAAATGTGTAAAGTGTACTATAATGCAGGTAAAGTGGTGCATGAGGTGTAGACATGACGTTGACCCATCGATTTAATGGCAATAAACTTCATCAATTCCGTAAAGAACGCGGCTGGTCTTTAGAAGAGTTGTCTAAACGTTCCCAACTCTCTGTCAGTCACCTTTCCGCACTAGAAACAGGCGCTCGCAAAAGCCCGTCTATTGACCTTATTTATCAGCTTGCCGAAGCGCTCTCTATTTCCATCTATCAGCTTCTTGAGGCGGACGCCCCATCCACACTAAGCGACACACAATATCCGGAAGTGTCTGCTTTCACCGCCACCAAGGACGACAATGTGGCTGAAGAAATTTCCCTATGGGGACGCAAATCACACCCAGACAGGATCGCTTTTATTCTCAATAGTGAAGCGGAAGAATACCTGACCCTCGCCCAGCGATTGCACGAAAATCGGCACTCTCCCACTATTGTATTACAAATTTTTACTGACTTTATTCAAAAGCTTAATTCGACAAACTCTGCTCCAGACTTACGCCAATAATTGCTCAAATTCCGTCAGCAATTCCCCATACACGACGAGCGCCTGTGTGATCACCGAAGGATCTGTCATATCCACCCCTGCTTCTTTCAATACTTCCAGAGGGTACTCCTTTGCCCCACTGCGCAAGAACCCAAGATACTTTTCTACCGCTTGCGGCTCCCCTTTGCGCAGGCGATCTGCAAACACCATCGCCGCACTCATTCCCGTCGCATACTGAAAGACATAAAATGAGCGATAAAAATGCGGAATTCTTGACCATTCTGCTGGTGAGCGTTCGTCCGTAATAAAGGCATCGCCATGATATTCTTTATTAATTTTCCCATACAATTCACTCAATGAGTCGTGCGTCAACGCATGCCCCTCTTCGACAAGGCGATGCGCCTCCCATTCAAACTCCGCAAACATCGTTTGCCGATAAATCGTTCCGGTCATACTGTCCAATTGCTGATTGATCAACGACGCCCGCAGTTTTGGATCATCTGTCGTCGACAGCAAGTAGTTAACGAGTAACGTCTCATTAACAGTGCTTGCGATTTCCGCCAGAAATATCGAATAGTGCGCATACTGCGACGGTTGATAATGACCTGTCAGATAAGAGTGCATACTGTGACCGAGTTCATGCGCAAGCGTCGAGACGCTGTCATAGTCTCCTTGGTAATTCAACAAAATGTACGGCTTCGTCGCATAAAATCCTGTAGAATATGCCCCGCTGCGTTTCCCTGCATTTTCATAAACGTCGATCCAGCGTTCGCTGACCGCGTGATCAAGAATTTCCCCATATTCATTGCCAAGCGCACGCAAGCCCTCTTTGACCAGTTGAAAACCCTCTTCAAACGAGTAATGTTTCTGCTCTTCTTGCGCCAACGGCACATATTTGTCATAAAGCCTAATACCGTCTAATTGCATAATTTTTTTTCTTAATTCCAGATAGCGGTGATGATGCGACAAATTAGCGTGAACACCGGAAACTAGCGCATCGTACACCGCTTCTGGAATGTTATTTGAAAAGAGAGCCATCTCTCTCGCACTATTAAATTTTTTCGCGCGCGCGAGTATAACGTCTTTTTTGACATTGTAAGCATACAAACCCGCAATTGCATTTTTGTGCGCGAGGTATGTATCGTAGACCCGCTCATACGCCTGTCTGCGCACTTCTCGGTTGAAATTACGCAAAAGCAGACCCAACCTGCCTTCAGTCACTTTGTACACTTCACCGTCAACAGTAAAATCTCCATGGTGAAAGTCGGCATTAGTAAGTAATCCAAACACATCAGATTCACTTCCTAGCACATCACTTAATGAAGCAAGCAACGCCTCTGATTCACCAGAAAGGATATGGGGCTTGTGGCGCACGATATTGTCCATGAGATGACGATACTCACTAAGTTCAGCCGATTGCACATAATCGTCCAACATGGATTGTGGCAATGACAGCAATTCCGGCTCAAAAAAACTAACCTGTTCACTGAATATGGCTGCCACCATCTGCACCCTGCTAAGCATGGCCTGATATAGTTGTTCGCGCGTGTCCTGATCATTTTTCATGTGCGCATAAATATGTAGAATCCCCAAACGACGTTCGATGTCTTCAGTTCTCTGCAAATAATCAAGCACCACATGAGGCCCGTCCTGTAAATGACCCTGCTCATTGGTAAATAAACGACTGTCAATCACTGCTTTAACTTTTTGAAACTCTTCGTCCCAGTCTGCATCGGAGACAAACATTGACTCGGTAGACCATCTAAATTTTTCTTCAATATCCTTACGTTCCAACAATTTCTCCATGTTACTTTCACTACCTCTCATGAAAATTATTTTCCTTTTTTCGTAGAGGCGGCAAGTTGATCCCACTCTGCGTCTGTCACATCCACCAGTTCATTGAATTGACCAGCTCCTTGCAACCACTCGCCCCCATCAATAGTAACCACTTCACCATTAATGTAATTTGCCTGATCGGAGATCAAATAAGCAGCTAAATTGCTTAATTCATCTTTATTGCCCACCCTGCGCTGTGGCACTCTATGAATGATTTTGTCGGCCATTTCCTGAGTAGGTACGAGCCTAGACCAAGCACCTTCTGTCGGAAAGAGCCCTGGCGCAATGGCCACTTGACGGATCCCATACTTTGCCCACTCTACCGCTAATGAGCGGGTGAGTGACAACACTCCTGCCTTCGCGGCAGCCGATGGAGTAACAAATCCAGAGCCAGCTGAAGACGCGGCATAGGTAGTGACAATATTAAGAAATGTGCCCGGAACGCCCGCTTCTATCCAGCGTTTACCCACTTCCATCGTGCAATAGAATGTCCCGTGAAGCACAATATTTAATACAGAGTCAATCGCTCTTGTCGACAATCGCTCGGTAGGACTAATAAAATTGCCTGCCGCATTATTCACGAATACGTCAATTTTCCCATAATGTTGCCAGATTGCTTCCACCATTTGTGCCACTTGTTCTGGATCACGAACATCGCAAGGGGTATAAAAAACTTCCCCTCCATGTTGGGTCATTTGCGCAGCAGCCTGCTGTAGCACTTCTTCTTTTCGGGAAGTGATTGCCAACTTGGCTCCCAGTTCAAGAAAGCGCTCTCCTAATGAACGACCCAATCCTGTACCTCCGCCTGTAATTACCACTACCTTATCTTTCAATAAATCAGAAACAAACACCATCTTCACTCCCAACCCTTAAAATTAGCGTCTGTTTCATTTTACCATTCTAATGTGGATCATTGTGATATCAACTGAAGAAGCCACTCTTTTTCTGAATTAAGCAGATGCAAGTGGTGACTGATTGCGATATTCACACCACTACCCACTTCGTGATGGGGAACGGCCTGATAAATCTCAATTTGTTCATCAACACGCCGCAGTTTTTCCTTTAGCGCATGTTGCGCTTCATCTGCCGACAACTGGTCAATGAACATCATGCCCACGTCCTCTTCAAAGTATTGAAGATCAAGCATTTCTAAATTTTCCCTTAAAAGTTGTTGGAACTGACGCTCGCCAGTTGGAGTAATGGAATAGACTTTTCGGGGAGGGCGATTCCCTTCCTGTTGCGTTGTCATGCTAACCAAACCAGCCTCGCTAAGACGATCAAGAATAGTGTAGGCGGTAGATTTTTTGATATCAATGAGATAGCCCAAATTGTGCTCAATAATTTCATTAATCTGATAGCCATGCCTACTATGTGCTTTCAGCATCCCTAGGAGGAGCAAACTGCGGCTGTCCACTGAGTATCACCTGCCTTACTGTTAACGTTTCTTTGATTGCAATTATAGTCGGCGTTGACTATTCAGTCAAAGACTAATATAATCGATTCGAGTTTTAGTTTTGTACGATTATTCAATTTCGACTATCAAAAATTAGGAGGCTGTCAAATGCCGCAAAACAAACAAGGCATTGCCCTCACCCTGTTCGCTATCGGGGTATTTATGGGTGGTTTGGATAACGGAATCATGTCATCTGCCTTGACCACGATCATTTCATCATTTGGAGTCAATGCCAATTGGGGCTCATGGTTGATCACCATCTACACGTTAGGGCTTGCTGTTAGTATTCCTATTATGGCGAAACTTTCCGATGACTACGGCCGAAAAAGAATGTTCATCATCGGTGTCAGCATATTTGGCCTAGGCTCGATGCTCGTGGCACTCAGCCACTCCTTTACCATGATCCTCATCAGCAGAGTCATACAATCACTTGGCGGCGGTGGTATTTTCCCGATTGCCAATGGCTACATCGTATCCACCTTCCCACTAGATCGTCAGGGCAAGGCGCTAGGGATGGTAGGTGGAATGAACGGAATTGCCGCCATTTTAGGCCCCAACATTGGCTCACTGATCTTGGGCCTCACCCATAACGACTGGCACTGGTTGTTCTGGATTAACGTGCCAATCGCCTTGTTACTTGTTGTCTTTAGCATGCGCTCAATTAAGGAAAATAAATCCACGGTTTCTTCAAGGCTAGATTTCACAGGTATTGTCGCCCTGTCTCTCGCCATGCTATCACTAATGTATAGTTTAACCAATTTAAAGGGTGCCAATTTAGGGGCCAGCATTGCCAACCCACAATTTTACGGTTTCTTCCTCACAGGGATCATTCTTCTGATCGCAATGTTCTTTATTGAAAGAATGATTGCCAATCGCGGCAAAGATCCACTCATTCCGATGCAGCTTTTTCGCAGAACGGAACTCCGCTGGACGCTTGCCATCGGACTCACCTCTGGGTTAACTTTGGCTTCTGTTATCTTTCTCCCCGCATTTAATCAGCTCATCTTGGGTTGGCCCTCCAGCCAAGCAGGTTATTGGTATACGCCGATGGCCATAGCATCTGGTGTCGGTGCCATGGGAGGAGGCGCTTTTATGGACAAACGAGGTCCTATTGGCACGTTAACCATCGGCATGATCGCGGCTGCATTAGGCGCACTTTTATTCCCACTATGGGTACAGCACACGTGGCAAATGGTGATTGCCAGTTCATTCATCGGATTTGGCGTAGGCGTTACACTC